>NZ_JAAHHX010000067.1:0-34447 GCF_010672065.1 Moorena sp. SIO4A1
ACTTCACAGGGAATACCCGATTCGCTAAACCAACTTTCCTGTTCTGGAGTCCATTCATCCCCTAAAACTTCTACCAATTTCTTTTTGATAGCAACTAAGAATTCACCGACCCTAAAGGTACGGTTACCAATAAAGATTTGAGCAGATTCATCCACTGATAGTACTTCACCAACAGCGAGTGGCTTGAACTGATTATCCACGACTATTTTCCCCGATCAAACTTTTCGATAAGCTTCCATGCCTAGAGGGCAGGAGTTTCATTGCCCAACCATGGAGCCAAATATTCCTTTGAGCCAAAGGTCGGTTTCCTAGGGTTAATTCCCCGATGCCTCTAGGCATTAAAGCGGGTTTTAAGTAGAAGCAATTTAGGGCATGCACTCAATCACGGAAATATATAGTTCTTAGAAGAACCAGCCGTAGGAATGTAAGCCTTTACCCAATAGATTGACTCCTAGATAGCAAACCCAGACAACTAGAAGTCCTGTTCCTGCCAAAATTGCTGGTCGGCGTCCTTGCCAGCCACGGGTAATGCGGGCATGGAGATAGGCAGCAAACACTAGCCAGGTAATTAATGCCCAGGTTTCTTTTGGGTCCCAACTCCAGTATGAACCCCAAGCCTCGTTTGCCCAAACGGCACCGGCAATAATCCCAATGGTGAGCAGAGGAAATCCCAGCCCAATAATACGATAGCTGATATTATCGAGAGTGTCGGCAATATTTAGCCTCTGGGGTGACAGGGTGGGTGCTGTTGATACCGATGGTACGGGTGAGTCGGGGGTAGTGACTAAATCTAGCACTGCTGTAGTACTAGCTGCATTACTCTGTCCCACTTCAGCTAAAGGGGATGAGGTATCAGAGGTAACTAGAGGCTGAGAAATTGATTCTTTACCGTTGCGCTGTAGTTTAAAAGTAGAATTACCTGGTAAGTTAGTCTTGCTGCGATAGCCACCAGTCCCGACAGAACTCCCCCGCAGTTCCACGTTCTGACCACGGGTAATTACTAAAAATGCGATCGCTACCAGGGAACCCACCATCAGGGTGGCGTAACTGAGCATCATGATGCTAACATGCATCATTAACCAATTGGATTTCAGAGCAGGTACCAATGGAGCACTTTCCTGCATATCTGGTGGTAGGGATAGAGCCGCAAACGCGGTAATTCCCATGGCGACTGGTGCAGTAGCCACCCCTACCAATCGGCTGCGACTCATGTTTTCAGCAATTAGATGAACTGTGGTAATTCCCCAGGTTAGGAAAAACAGGGATTCATAGAGATTACTGATCGGGAAATAGCCTGCCTCTAGCCATCTTGCTCCGAGTAGGGTAGCAGTGCAAAGGTTGGCGGTTGCCATGCCTGATGTTCCTAAGGCTGACAAATAAGGGATTTTAGGAAAAGCGGCTCCTACCCAGTAAATTAACATCGTCACAAAAAGGACGAAAAAGGCAATATTATCTAATTTGTTCTGGAGTGTAACCAGATCCATACAGCGTTCTCTCTCAAGTCTTGTATAAAGCTTATATTATTGCAGCATTACTACTATCCTATCCGTTCGATGTGC
The DNA here is from genome assembly GCF_010672065.1 of Moorena sp. SIO4A1. Lineage (NCBI taxonomy): Bacteria > Bacillati > Cyanobacteriota > Cyanophyceae > Coleofasciculales > Coleofasciculaceae > Moorena > Moorena sp. SIO4A1. The sequence goes on from NZ_JAAHHX010000067.1 coordinate 1,560, forward strand.
CCCTTTTGATAGAGTTCTAGTGCGTTATAGCGCTACGCGCAAGTCAAAAATCGAAATAAATGTAAGGGAGACCACTCTGAGGAGCAAACAACCAAACTACGTAGAGACCTACTGGTACCAACAACAACTTCACCGGCCAGTTGAGTTGTAATTTCAGACCCCTTCGGATAGTGTAAACCCCAGCCATTGAGGCTGCTAAGCTAACTAACAGGAGAACCACCCAGAAGCGTTCCATACCAATAGCGGTTAAGTATACTTTTTGAGCAAATTGGATATCAGCTGGGTGACCCCAGAGATTCTGAATGACTAAACTGGCTTGTTTAAGATTGGGGATGCGGAAAAATATCCAGGCAGTAAACACCATAAATTGGGTCAAAAACCAACTGACCAATACCCCTGACCAACTTTGCCACCAACGTTTTATCCCATCTCTATTTTCACAGAAAGCTTCGGTCAAGCGATGAAGAACCAACGCCAGACCATGCAAGCCACCCCAGGCTACAAATCCCCAAGCTGCTCCATGCCAGATACCAATAATGACCATTACGATGAATAGGTTAAGGCAGGTACGAGCAACCCCTTTACGGGAACCGCCCAAGGGAAAGTAGAGATAGTTACGGATCCAATCTCCTAGAGTGATGTGCCAGCGACGCCAGAAATCCGCAATGCTGATACTGAAATAGGGAAAATCAAAGTTTTCTGGAAGATTAATGCCCAGTAACACTGCACTACCACGGGCAATGTCTACATAGCCGCTGAAATCGAAATAGAGTTGTAAACCGTAGGCAAAGATAGCTAACCATAAATCTCCACTACCAGCCCGTTCTATATTGCCAAAACACAAATCAACAAAAATACCAATGTGGTCTGCTAACAGTGCCTTTTTAATCGCACCAGATGTAATCAACCAAAGTCCTTCTGTTGCTCGGTCAAAACTTGGAAATTGTAAGGTTTTCAGTTCAATAGCAAACGGAGGATAACGAGTAATTGGACCAGAAATAAGTTTAGGAAAAAAAAACTTATAAGCAGCAAACTGGAGGAGATTACGAGTTGCTGGAGCCCCACGATAGACATCAATGATATAAGCAATGCCCTCAAATATAAAAAACGATATTCCTAGAGTAACAATTAAGTTATCCCTAATCCAATTAGCCCCATCTTGAGCAATTGTCAAGTTGAGAATTACTGCTAAATTGGACAATATAAAAGGAATATACTTGAAGCCAAGCAAAAATATAACATTTAGGAAAATCCCTAGGCTCAGTAGTCTTGACCGTCGGTTATTCCAAAAACTATCAGCCACTAGCCATTCTTCATTGGAAAGATGATAATTAGTAGCATGGGAACCAGAAACTGTATTCGTACCTAGTGCTTGTCCAAAGTAAAAATTAATTAGGGTAATCAATACCAACAGGGGAATGTATTGGATTTGTAGTGAAGCATAAAAGATTAGACTGCTAATTAATAAAACCAAAAGTTTTAGTTTGGGAGAACCTGTGGCACCTGTAGAACGTTGCACCAACCAGTAGATTCCCAAAACTGCTAGCAAGAAACAGCTGTAGGTAATCGAAATAAATGACATAAAGATAAAGGATGAAGGATGTTCGCCTGATAGCGTGTAAGCATTCAGCTATCAGCCATCAGCATATGCGCTACGCGCATATGCTTACATATCGTTTCCGTTTGAATAGTTATAGCGGTTTGCTTGTAGGTTAAGTATAATTACGAATCTTGACTACTGACTACTGACTACTGACTACTGACTACTTGTTGTTATGGAAATTAGCGCGGGTTGCAAACCGCTATATAATTATTGGTTGTTATTCAATTTCAAATTAATAATTCATGATTAATCACTAATGACTAATGACCAAGGCATCATTGGATCTTTAGCCAACTGGTTAGAAACTTGGTAAGCACCATAGCGGTTGAGATGACTGGGGTCAGAAAAGTAGTCATATTTAGTTAGCAACATCTTATTTAAATCTCGGAAAATTAATCCCCCTTCTAGATCAAAGTTGTACATGTATCCCTGAAATTGTTTCTCATATTTGCTCCGCACTGGATCTAAATATTCTTTAGTCAGGGGTAGGTTGAGCATAACGATACTAACGTCATGCTTCTGGGCAAATTCCAGCAAGTTTCTTAGGGCTTTGTCTTGCTGACCTCCTAGCTGAAAATACCGGTAATCACCATCATAAATACCGGGAACTTTAGGATGTTTCTGGTAGTAGGTAGCGGTGTTAAAACGAGTTGACAGGGGCAGGAAGCCATCAAAGTCAATTTTCCACGTTAGGGATAATTTATGTTGAGGCTTTTTGGCAGTTTTGGTTGTGTCTGGTAGGAGGAACTTTTCTAGGTCAACCAACTTTTCCCGTAACAGAGATTTGAGCTGGCTTCGTTGAGGATAAGTTAACGAAATTTTGGCTATTGACTGATTTAGCCAGTCACTGATATACTTATAACTATCCTTCAAAACCTCTAGAGGTTGGTCTGTGGCATCTGTCGGTAATGGTGGTTGTTTAGTGCGGTTCGGAAAAACTCCTGCCATTAGAGCTTGGTAACCTGGTGATCCGATAATCGAGTTGTAGGTAGCATCCACTCGACCATTGTTAAAGGCTCTGACCCCATCAGCCCAAATAATCAATTTAGGCAGTTGCTCGGGAGTTAAGACGCGCCGAACCATGAAGTCTACTACCTGAGCTGTCGCACCATTAACCCCAAAGTTAAAGACGTCAATGTCAGGATAGCCCTGTTCTTCCAAGGCATCTTGCAGGGCAATGGGATCGATTCCCCGCATGGCTCTGGAACTCCCCATAATCAGTACATCAGGGATACCATTTTGAAGCAGGCGTTGTTGGTACAGAGCTAGCTTTTCATCTAACATCTGGTTATTGAATGAAGGATTCGGCGATCGCGCTGCGGCCAGCATGGCTGCCATGGTGGCATTGCCGTTTTCATTCACAATCACCATGGTATCCCCAGGAGCAGTAAATCCAGAGGTGTTGAAGTTTTCAGTCCCGAGACCAGCCCCTTTTTGCAAAGATAGTTGGGGCAAAGCAATGGGTTTGGGTGATGAGTGAGTCACTGCCTTTACTTCCGCTGACGGTGAGGCTTGAGACTGTAGGAGCTCACTAAAACGCCAATCTGTGATCAGTGTTACTAGTAATCCTGCTACGCCCCATACCATGGCTACTGCTACGCCTTGGATAGATAATTTCCCCTTGGCCTGTCTCTTGTCTGAGAAGGCTGCCATGTCTTGGTTTTCTACAGTGGGTACAAATAGCTGAGAGTAGCATAGCAAACGCTGGAGTATGTAAACTAGACCATCAACTGCCCCTTTTAAACCCTGCTTGAGATCGTCGTGGGTTAGATCAGGACGCAGTACTGGTTCCCCAGTGGGAGTTACCAAATCACTCAGGTAGGCATCTGAGGCAGCAAACTCTGGGCTAGCTTCTGGGACTAGACGCTGTCGATGAACAAAATCAACTCCATAGTTCCAGGAGGGGGAGGTAGCACCAGCCCGACGTCCATAGAGCCGCAAGCCAGTAATTTCTGACATAGCCAGCTGCTCTAGGAAGCGGGTAATTTTTCGAGTGACCTGAGATTTTCGAGGACAGACCGTTGCCTCGCTCATGATGTGCAACAAATCTTGTTTACGGCGAATTTTTACCCTTATTCCACCTGTTACCAATCGTTGGTCAATGTCGGGATTGAGTAAGCGTTCCAACAAAAAGGTCAAGGCATCGTGATGCCCTGTTTGAGCTAAGGAATAGGTGGATTCTCCTAAACTCTGGTGGTCTGCTGCTGGTAAGTTGAGCCAATGAATCCAGGCTGGGGATTCGGTTTCTGGCAGTAAGGAATTGTTGGCAGTTTGACCATTCTTGCCAAAGGGGGGTTGCAGAGAGTCAGCTTGCTGAGACAGTAATGTTTGACTAGGGAACTGACTTGAGTCTACACCATAAATAGTTGCACCCTGGATTCCTTGAGGAGCGATTAAATCCAGTACTGAGGCAATGGCACTGACTACTGTTTCTTTTTCTGGGGCAATAGTTTTCCGGCGGTTAATGACGCTACAAAATACATGTAGGGTGCTTTCTTTGAGAATGGCTCTAACTGTTATTCCTACCGCTGCCAACCCCTGATTTAATAACCGCTGGATTGCTTCTACATCTCCCCAACGAGCCCATTCCTTGAGGACTTGTTCTGGAGGGGTCAAATCCACTCGCTGCTTCCAATCAGGAGTGGCTTCGCCACTTACCTGAAAGCAAATCACGGCATCTCGAAACCCTTGGAGTTGCAAGGAATGTAACCGGTCGATGATTGGCTCAGATAGTAAGGACGGATCTGGGCTGTAGTTAGAATTACAAATTATCCAGAGCCGTCGGTTAGGGGGTGAAGGGTGAAGGTTAGTTTGTTTAACATTAGAACTTGCCCCGGAAAATCTTCTAGCTTTGGAATCTTGGTGTTGGATCCGGACTTTAACACTGACACCTAGGTAACTGAGGGATTCACTGAGATAACGAGCGATCGCATCTGGAGAACCAGAACGGGCAAGACTTTCGTTTGAGACAGTTAAGTCCGCATCAGTGGTTATGGCATCGAAAGACGTCTGGGAAGATTGGTTAGAAGCATGAGTGGTATCATCGGTCGGTAGTTTAATAGCGATTTGCTTAATCCAGTCTGGACGCTTCTGCCCCACTCGACGCCCATAAACAATTATTTGATAGATCGGGTTTGCTAAGTCTAGGGGAAACTGAACTTCTCCCTGTTGCAGTTTCAGGGCTTTGATAAGGCGGTTGACCACCTTATTTGCTTCTACTCCTTGAGGGTTTTCACACAGAATGTGCAAATTGTTCCCTCGCAAACGGACTCGTATGGATAACCCAGGTTGCCTAATGGCACAATAAGCCCACTTGGCAAGGGAGGACGGAGGAGCTTTTGGGAGACGCTGATCGACATCCAACATCACAAATTGATTAACTGGACTGGTAACGGACGAATGATTTCTTCATATCTTAGATGCTCGCCTTGATTTAAGCACAATTTTGTTAAGACTACTTGTTGGGCAAATAAAATTAATGTAGCTGACAATAGAGGTTGAAATCCTCACTCACAGGACTACATGACAATCGGTTCCCAAGTCAATACTACTCAGGTAGCAGCCCATTGCTGCCTAACTTCTGCTCAAGGGAACTGATGTTAAATTTTCGGCTTTGTTTAGTTCATTTGTACTAAAAATAACCCAGATGTCTTCTTCTCAACCAGAAATACCAGAAATCAGGTCTGCTGACCTGTTTAATTTAGAAATGCCCACAAAATTCTTCGTAAGTCTAGGCACTGCTCCAATGCTCTTAGGTATACTCTCAATACAAGCTATCGGTTCATGGTTAGAAACCACAGGTATTAGTAGTGAGGAAGTGTTTCGAGGGGAGAGATTGCCTGTTCTCCCCTTCCCAGATTTGGAAAGGGATGATCAAGATGATCAATAGCTTAAATTGAATTTAAATTTGCTGTTGTTTTTGCTATGGATGTACTACAAAGTTGCTCCTAGTCGTGGATACTGCCATCGGGCAAAACTGCCCCGGTTAGGTTTGCCCCTGTAAGTTTCACCAAGAGCTTACCATTAGAACCCACTTTAGCTCCACTCAAATCAGCTCCACTCAAATCAGCTCCACTCAAATCAGCTCCAATCAGATTAGCCTCTCGTAAGTTAGCCTTACTGAGGTTAGCTTGAAATAAATTGGCTCTAAATAGATTAGCACCTTCGAGGTTAGCCTCGGCAAGATTGACCCGATGGAGAAAGCAGTCTTTTAGGTTAGCCTGACTTAAGTTAGCGGATTGGAGATTCCGATTTGAGAAGTCTCGTTCTTTGAGGTCTGCTCCCCTAAAATCAGCACCACTCAAGTCAGGAGGGGCTTTGGGAGCCCGAGTTTGAGCGGGAGTGGATGGCTGGGTTCTAGAGTTACCGGGGGGCTGGGCAGTCCGAGCTTGGGCTTGAGTAGTCCGAGTTTGGGCGGGAGTGGATGGTTGGGCTTTTGATTCAGCAGGGGGCTTGGGATTCTGAGGTTGGGCGGGAGTGTATGGTTGGGCTTTTGATTCAGCAGGGGTCTTGGGAGTCCGAGGTTGGGCGGAAGTGTATGGTTGGGCTCTAGCGTTAGCAGGGGTCTTGGGAGTGCGAGGTTGGGCGGGAGTGTATGGTTGGGCTCTAGCGTTAGCAGGGGTCTTGGGGGTCCGAGGTTGAGCGGTCGTGGATGCTTGGGCTCTAGATCGTTCTGGTTGTTTGTATTTGTAATAGTTTGGTGGGTTTGGCTGGGCTGATGGTGGTGGTTTTGGTCTTGGATTTGGATTGCGATAATCCCGATACGGTGTTCTTGCCCTAGCTTGCTTTTGTGAAGCAGTGGGTGATTTATGATGCGATCGCAATTTTTCTCGTGCCTGATTCAGTAACTTAAGTTTTTCTTCAGCTTTTTGCTTGAGGCGAGGATTATCCTCAGGCACACGATCGGGATGCCAAATAAATGCTAAATCCTTGTAAGCCTGGTTCACTTCTTCCGGTGATGCTCCAGGCTCCAGTTCAAGAACTCTATAGCATTGCTCTAGCTCATTTTGCTTCACCACCATATTATGTGTAACCTAGCGACTTTTCCTTTCTCGACTCTAGACTATCAACTATAGGCTTGCTTGTGTTGTTCCCTATAGTCTACAGACTACAGCCTAGGTAAGCATTCAGCGGTCAGCGATCAGCTATCAGCGATCAGTTACAAGCTATCAGTGTGTCGCGTATCAGCTATCAACCAAAGGCCAACGGCTGACCGCTGACTGCTGACTGCTGACTGCTGACTGCTGATAACTGACCGCTGAGCGCTAACTACGGTTCAATGCCTTACTGCAGGATTTTAGCTACTTCTTTGGAAAAATAGGTCAAAATTAAGTCAGCACCAGCTCGCTTCATGCTAGTCAGGGTTTCCATCATGACTTTTTTCTCATCAATCCAACCATTCTGACCGGCTGCTTTAATCATGGCGTACTCACCACTAACATTGTATGCAGCAACGGGTAAATTAGTATGCTGTCTAACCCGGTGGATAACATCCATATAGGCTAAAGCGGGTTTAACCATGACCATGTCTGCCCCTTCTGAGATATCTAAGTCAATTTCTTTTAGGGCTTCAAGGGCGTTAGCGGGATCCATTTGGTAAGTCTTCTTGTCACCAAATTTAGGAGCGGAATCTAGGGCATCCCGGAATGGACCATAATAAGCGGAGGCGTATTTAGCGGAATAGGCCAAAATTCCGACATCAGTGTAGCCTTCACTATCTAGAGCTTTGCGAATTGCACCAATGCGTCCATCCATCATGTCGGAAGGCGCAACCATATCTGCCCCTGCTGCAGCTTGAGATAGGGCCATTTTTATCAATACTTCCACGGTGGCATCATTTAGGATAGTGCCATCTTCGGTGACAATGCCATCATGACCATCACTGGAAAAGGGATCAAGGGCAACATCGGTAATCACCACTAGCTCTGGCACTTCTTGCTTAATTGCTCTGATGGTGCGTTGGATTAATCCATCCGGGTTGTAGCTTTCAGTACCGGTAGCATCTTTCAAGTCTTGGGGAATCAGAGGGAAAAGTGCGATCGCATTAATCCCCAGCTCAAATGCCTCGGTTACTTCTTTGAGCAATAAGTCCAGAGAATAGCGGTAACATCCTGGCATGGACTTAACCTCTGGTTTTAGACCTTGACCTTCCATCACAAATACTGGATAAATCAGGTCATTAACCGTCAGTTGATTCTCTTGAACCATCCGACGAAAGGCTGCTGTACGGCGCAGACGTCGAGGCCGATGGGTTAATTGGAGTTGGTCGGAAGCTATTGACTTGTCAATCAAGTTGGGTAATGACATAGTGAATCCGGTAGTAGATGTGAACTTGAGTTAAGTCTGTTAAATTCGTGAAGTTCATTATCAAGCATTTTGGTTTCAAAAATTATTCTGCGCAATAAAACTTTGATTTTGCTGGTTGACTTGACTGGTGACGGTAGGTTGTCAGGGGTGAAGGGAGTGCTCACTTAAGGGGAGTAAGGAATAATCCGGTCATCGGTCTGGGGTGATATCAGCTGCTAGATGTACTGGCATGATTTCCGGAAAACTGGACTCTAAACCTGATAAATAGTAGGGTGCCTTGATAATGCACTTACGGGTAGAGTTATTTAGAGTTATTTATAGCTTAATGAAAGAAAAACAGCTGGCTGAATTTTTATTGTCCGATGGCACTACGTTCCTGGTGGAGGTAGAAGAACCAGAAAGCAACGCCATTGAACGGGTAGCTTTACCCTCCGGGAAGTATGTGCTCAAAGCTCAACAGTCCTTTGAAGAAGCATTGGAAAAGGTTAAACCTGTGGCGTCTACGATTATTTCTAAATTGCGTGACCTTGATACTCCTGCTGATCAAGTAGAGGTGAAATTTGGGTTGACGCTCACGGCTGATGCTGGGGCAATCTTTACCTCTGTTGGTGGTGAGGTTAGCTACGAAATTACTCTGAAATGGTCCCAAGATAAATCTAAATAAGATACAGCGGTTTGCCATTCAATTAGGTACAAAGTTTTGGGTTTTTAGGGAGCAGGGAGCAGGGAGCAGGGAGCATAAACCCACCCCTAACCCCTCCCAGGAGGGGAAAAGAGGTAAGAGGGAAAACAATCCTGTGTACCTGATAGTTATGCAAACCGCCGTAAATCTCAATACAGAGTTTTTGATAACCATGAGGTATACAGGATTTTTGATTTTTTCCCTCTTGCCTATTGCCTATTGCCTATTGCCTCTTGCCTCTTGCCTCTTACCTACTCCCTACTCCCTGCTCCCTGCTCCCTAAAACCCAGAACGAAAGTACCTCACCGAAATTACAAACCACTGTAAGTCAATGGCTAACCAGACCACTAATTCCTTTGAAGGGTTTAAAACTTCTATTGTTAGAATCTATCATAGTAATGGCGCAGTTGTGGGAGCAGGGTTTTTAGTCTCTAACGGCTATTTGCTAACCTGTGCTCATGTGATTACTGAAGCCTTGGGAATTTTACAAACTACTCAAGAGGCTCCTACTGAAGCAATTAACTTGGATTTTCCTTTCATTGCTCCCGGTGAGAAACTAACCGCTAGTGTGGTGTTTTGGAAACCTGTTTCCGATACTGAAGTAATTGAAGATATTGCTGGCTTAAGGCTCAATAGTAAATTACCTGACTCTGCTCAACCAGTGCAGTTAGTGACAGCACAGAATTTGTGGAACCATTCGATCAGAGTTTTTGGTTTTCCCAAAGGGCATGATAAGGGGGTATGGGCATCGGCAGTATTGCGAGACAAAAATGCCAAAGGCTGGCTACAAATAGAAGATACTAAAGTGACTGGGTATCAAGTTGAGCGGGGATTTAGCGGTGCTCCTGTGTGGGATGAGGAGTTAGCAGGAGTGGTGGGGATGGCAGTAGCAGCAGAGAAGCGTAGAGAGAATGTTAAGGCGGGATTTTTAGTTCCTACTCAGGTTTTGAATCAATTTTGGTCTGAATTAGGGCAATTGGGGCAAAATTCGACTAATTCTAAACCGTTAACACCTCGAAAACGCCGTCGCCTTAAGCAAGAATTAGAAGATTTACAAGAGCCTTATGATTTAGGAAGGGCAAGACTTCGGAAATTGCGGAAAGAACGTGCTATTGCCAATGACCCTAGTACTGAATTTCAGTTAGATGTGAAGATAGAAGAAGAACAAGGGAAACTTGATAAAATTGAATCAAATATTGAGGAAATTGAAGAAAAGCTTGGTTGAATATTTAGAAAATTAATAGCTGTTATTTTTCCAGACTTTTATTATAATCTAAATTTAGAAATAGCAGTACGCTTCCAATACTTACTCCAATTAAAATAAATTGGGTAATTAAAGTTGATAAATATAAAGCACTTAGATAATTAATAAAAGGGATTGTATTTAATACTTGGGTTAATATAATTTGTAAGCCCAAAGCACTAAATAAAACTAAAAGTAAGAATAAGAATACTCTCCACCAATTCCCCTTTACTATAGTGCGACTATAATTAAAAGCTGCTTTTCCTTTTTGACCTCGAAGAACAAAAGCATAAATACAAAATCCATTGTTAACAAGATAAATAATACCTGGTACAACCAATAGAAATAAACGTAAAATGAAAGCAATACTAAGTCTAAAAGTCAAATTCACCAAAGTTCCTATATCTGGAAATATTCGACTCATCAACGTTTGAAATCGAGTTTCTCTTTTTAAGAGAAAATTTTCTGTCGCTGCCGCCACCGACATACTATATATTGAACCAAAAACAAGTAAATAAAAACAAATATACAGAAAATAAACTAATATCAATATCAAGTTAAAATTTTGTGTAATAGTATAATTTATAAGAAAAATAATTGGTAGAGATGAAGAAATAATTAATGCACAAAATAATGTCAAATGTAATTTGATGTTTTTTAAATATATTTCATGCCCCAACACCAGGATTTCTACTAATCCAAGCTTTTTATTCTTGATTTCTGAGATTATACTCATACTTTTATACTCGATTAAAGATAATTTAAGATGATTAATAACTATAAAGTTTAATTTATTTTTGTGTTATTTAAAGACAAAGCGACTCGAAACCCAATTGTAAGAATCCTGTTTTCAGGAGGAACACCATAGCGATAGCCAGAACGACACACATTTGGACTGTCAAGCCAAGACCCACCCCGTATTACTCGATGGGACGCTCTAGAGTTAGTTGTCCTAGGGGTTCCGTCTACGGGTGCATCAATGTAGTTTTCATACCAGTGGTCAGCACACCACTCCCAGACATTACCATGGAGGTCCTCTAGTCCAAAGCCATTAGCTGCTTGATGAAAGCCAACTTCCGTTGTCTGTTTACTCGATTTACCCTTTGGTCCAAAACGGTATTTTTCAGTGCTGTCATAAGTCGCTACTTTGGGAGAAATAGTTTCACCAAAGTGAAAAGGAGTAGCTGTGCCAGCACGACAGGCATATTCCCATTCTGCTTCACTGGGTAAGCGATAGGGTCTACCTGTTTGTAGTTGCAAGCGCTCACAAAACTCAATTGCCTCGAACCAGGTAACCCCTTCTACTGGCAGGTTTTCACCTGGGAAGTGCGATGGAGCGGGTGGTAAGTCAATCATCACTTTATCTGTCCTGGCAATAGCTCCCCACTGGGCTTGAGTCACAGGAAATCTACTCAATAAAAACGGAGCAACGTTCACTAAATGTTGAGGTTGTTCTCGATAGTTTCCCTCCTTTTTTGGTGAACCCATGTGAAATTCCCCTCCTGGAATCTGTACCATTTCCAATACAGTATTCTCTCCCAGTTGTTCATAAAAAACCTCTGCTTGACCCCGGCCACGATTGATCAGCCATTGTGAACCCGATCCCATAAATCTAGGTTGTTGAATCAGTTCAGCCCTTTCAAACTCCAATGGATGTAAAGACGGAGGAGGGACTTTTACAGTATTAATAGTCCAAACTGACTCCTCAAATTCCGGAATAGGTAAAGTAACTCCTGCTACAAGTAGGCGATTATGGTGGGTTGGCAACTGGTCAAACTTAGATGCTGCTCCTTGTTCATGGCCACGAGCTAAGTCGCGCATCCCTTCAAGGTAGGTCAACAAAGGTTTGAATTCTGCTTCCCTGAGGGGAGCAGCCAGTGTTTCTGCTAGCTTAGACATTCGCACCCACTCTGTTTTTTGAGCTAGACTTAATTGGGTCAGTTGTAATGCTAAGTCACGAGCTGCTGCTTCAGGGTCAATATATGCTAGGGCAGTCCACCGTTGAGCTTGAGCAATGGTCCGAACAGAATTTTTGCCACTCTTGAGTTGTGGTTTTATATAAGCCAGCAGGAAATGAGCTAAAGTTTTAATGCGCTGATGATTATGTTGGTTAAATCGAGGATTACTGTTGAGTTGCTCTAGCAATACATTTCGTGTTTCCAACTCCATCTCATATAGCTCATGTCCCACTTCATGACAGAGAGGGGATAGTAGTAAGTCTGCCACTGCTATCCAAGGGATGTTTAAATTGTCACCCTGTATATCTTGCTGAAAGTTAGCCCACAGACAATAGAGCAAATCAGGTGTCAGAGCAATGGGAAATGCGGCATGATATGCGAAATACAGATGTGCATCACCAAATTTATCCCTAAAGGATTGAATTCTGTGGATAATGTCTGCGGATACACTAGCCTGAGTCATACTAACGGATTGATTTTGCTAATTCTTGATCCCGTCCACGTAATGTCTCGATGGCTTGATAAAGTCCCTGACGATTAACTTCAAACATAGGAACTAGCTTCGCAATTTCCTCAGCAGTGGTGGATTCCCAACGGTGACGGGGGAAAGGATTAAGCCAAGCAATGTTATGTACATAGTGTTTTAACTCCTTCAGAAAAAATTTGGTGCGACGACGACGCCTAGAACTAAACTGTCCACGAGCAGCCCCGGCATCACTAAATATTAAGCAAACTACTCGTGTTTTTGGCAGTTGTGACAGACAATCTTCAATGGGTACTGCTTCTAGGTGGTATGGATCTTGGTAAAGATAGTCACTGGGGCAATTATGGAAATAATAAACCCTGACCTGATTAAAACGTCCACCTCTTGAGGCTGTATCCACCAGTGCTTGTGAAAAGTGATGAAAAGGCACCATCGAGCCATCTTGATCGATCAGCAATAAAAGCTCTATCTTATTAATGCGACGAGGCTTTAGTACCGGATTGAGTAGAAAACCCTGTTGTCCAATTTGCTCTACGGTTGCTTCCAGGTCTAGTTCCGTTGGTACCCCCTCTCGCGTCAAATGTCGCAGATAGCGCCACCCTTGCTTCATTTGCCGATAGGTAACGGGAAGATCGTTATTTATAATCAGGAAAGTCTCTCCCAGCTGACCGTCAGGCGGTTTGATTGCTTTGACAACTTGTATTTTGTCAAATAGGGTCTGAATAACTTTAGGGGAGAGCTTAGCTATGGGTAAATTTGTCAGATCTTCAGTATCTTCGTGATCAGAAGCTCTAATTTTTTTTCGCAGACTTATTATTTTGACAACAATCATCCTTATAGTCAGCAAGCCTGTCATTATAATCCCAAAAAAAATAACTAAATAAATAATAGCAATAAGCGGATGTAAAGGCTTTTCATTATTATCTGTTTTGGGAGAATCAGTAATAGGAGATTTGGGATTATTAAAATTACTATTATCTTTATCTTCGGTATCATTAATAGTAAAATTAGCAATGTCTTGTGGAATAATTTTGACTTGCCCTTGAGGGTTAGTTAATTGGAAAGTAATTGGCTCATTACCCTCGTAACTTTTGTCATCTAAGATAGGAATAGGTACTTCCTGTACTCCAGATTGACCATCAGTGAAGGTGACAGTGATAGAAGTTTCTTGAAAGTCCTTCAATGAGGCTCTTATTTTTATCCACTCATCGTCGCCTTCATCTATCAATAATTCCCAATCCTTAACTGATTGTCCTAGATAATAATCGTTGGTTTCATCAATAATAATTGTTGCACTGACCTCACCTCTACTGCCACCAGTGCGGGCAATTAGAATTTTGGGATTTTTGTCATTCTCTTGTATAGTCCCAAGGGAGTTAGATAAGGGTTCAGTCTTAAAGCTTAAGGTTCCAGGATTTTCTGGCAGTGGTTTTGGCCATAGCCAAGGAATTAGGATAGCTGTTACTAGGAAAGCAATAACTCCCAAAATAATGTATCGAATCCGTCGAATAGGTTTCCCCTGTTTGGTATTGGCATTATTGAGTCGTGAGTTATCTACAATCCTTTCTTGATAACGACTTGCTTTCGTAGTGCTTGGTAAAATATCTTGTTTAGTATCTTCGGGGATTAACTGGTCAAAATACTCTTGGAATATGAGTTGCTCCTGATCAGATTTAACCCAAAGGGTGGAACACAGTTGAGCTAAAGCATTGCGGTCATCCTTACCGAAACCACCATCCACTGCCTGGAGCAACAGGTGATATTCCTCTAACCCTAAGGGTAGTCCTGCTTCTCGGAGACGATTGAATAACTCTAGCAGTGCTCGCTCATTCATTCCCTATCCTCACTTAGCCTGAGATAACTAATATGTGCTTCCCAACTCTTGAGCAATACTTCTAAATAGGGAAGCGGTTTTTGGGATAATTTTCGTAATGCCTCTTCTAGAGTATCTTGCTTTAGGGCTTGAATCCAATCCAATAATTCACTGGTACTTACTTTTTTAGTAGATCGTCCAGTTTCCTCTGCCATTAATTCACGCAATTCTAAAAATCGGGAAACGGATTTTTTGGTCAGGTCATCGGCAATATCTGGAAATCTAGCCTTGACAATATGCACAATCTGCTCGGATTTAGGAAATTTAACATAGTGGAATAAACACCGTCGTAGGAAGGCATCCGGTAAATCTTTCTCATCATTACTGGTTATAAATACAATCGGTGCCGCTTTGGCACTGATTTCCATTTCTTGATCATCCACTCTAACTTCTTCAATTTTAATAATTTTTTCCTCAAGTTCTAGAAGCAAGTCATTAGGGAAATCAATATCAGCTTTATCAATTTCATCAATCAAGACCACCGTAGGTTTGTCATTATTAAAGGCTCGTCCCAATGGTCCCAGACGCACATAGGAGGTTGGGTCATCAAATCGTTGCTTTTCTGCCTGTGTCAAGGAACCAGATGCCGCCAATTGAGCATCCCGCAACCTGCCCACGGTATCATAGGTATAGAGTCCATCTTTGGCTCGGCTAGTGGATTTGATATACCAAGCCTCGAAAGGCAGTCCTAACTCATAGGCTACTGCGATCGCTAATTTAGTCTTACCACATCCAGGCTCACCCCTTAGCAGTAGTGGACGCTTTAAGTAAATCGCTAAATTCACTGCGTCTATTAATTCTTTGCTAGGAAGATAGGGATAAATTAGTTTGCCCTGATAGGTTTCTCCAGGGATTTTGGGTTGAACTCGACCGGTGTATTTAAGATAATTTTTATTTACAGGCGAAACCATTTTTCCTCCTGGTCATACCAATTACAGCCCCAGAGCTCACAAATTTTACGAAACGTAGGCTCTGGAATGCCTTTCTTTGCCAACAGTATTTTAACCGTTTGCTCTTTATCATCGGAAAGAGTCTCTGGTAAATAGTCTTCTTGGTGATCGAGCCAAGTTCTAATAGTTTTGTGACAAAAGGGGATAATCTCTGGTAATTCAAAGGGAAGTCTAGTTTTAAAATCAGGTTGGTAATCAGTGACAAAACCAATATTCCATGACCTGACCAATCCTTGATAATCTAGAAAAAAAATTAACAACTTAAATTGACTTGGTTGATGTTGGGATATCTTTTGAACTAGCCCAGTCCATAAATTATCAATTAAATCTCTCAAATTATCTTCAATTGATTCATCGACATTGTTAAAACAAATCAAAACATGCTGGGATTGCCATAACTTTAACAGTCCAGTCACAATCTCACCAGGAGAGCTTTCTTCTGCTAAACTAATTCTACCTGCAAATTCTTCCCAAATACTGGACATATCAGTCCTTAAGCTTCTTCTGTGTAAATCAATAACTATCTTTTTATATACCAAGTCTTGGGCAACCTTAAATGCTAATCGATTCGCTAACCATCCTTGACCATAGTTATGATAATTACCATGAATGAGAAATGCACCGTGAGATTCTTGATGGGTTCTGACAATTTTTTCAAATAGCTGTTGTTGCTGCCAATACCCCAACTTTAGCAAAACTTTATATAAGGTATCAACGTTTTGAGGTTTCTTTATAGGCTGAGAATGATTGCCTCTCTGATAGTTCTCGATTTTTTCCTCTATATCATCAAGTTTTTCTTCTATTTCCTCTATCTCTTCTTCACATTCTTTAATTTCCTCCTTTAGCTTAAACTTCACTGCTGTATCAGTCTCAATAGTATACCTTCTACTGAGCATCCTCAACTTTTCGCTTAATATTTCATAAATTTCTTCAAAGTCTTTGTGTTTTTGCTTCAAGCGTCTAAGTGAGGGCATTGGTCACTCTCAAGATTTAGCTCTAACATAGTAGTTTTCTACCTTACTCCTGATTTTAACTGGTACAGCCGGGAATTAAGGCTTCTGGCCAATACACCATATGTCTTTTGCCTTTTGCATTTTGCCTTGCCCATAGCGCTATATTTGTCACCCTTACCCCAACCAACTTCTAATCCACGAAAATGAAACAGCCCTGACATTGGGAGCAGGGCTGTTTCAAAATGCAATAAGTTAGTGATTTTGGGGAATCGAGGAAATACAACTAAATTTAATTAAAACTAAGCCAATATACTCTTTGAAACCAGACTAATTAGCCTGGTTCAATCAACTGAAACGACTAACAAAACCTTAAATTGTTCGATAACTAGGCACGAAAATTATTCTATCAAACAGACCTACCACAACATTGGGAGACCGATGAGCGAGAGAGGGGAATAGGTTAAACGTATTGGTTCAATCAACTATGAACCCTAACGAATCAACACTCTTCCCCAGACTCTTGCTTTACAAACTAGGCTCTAACAACTAATTCGACCATTTTTGGGCAACTAACTCAGCCAAATCTACAACCCGCTGAGAGTAGCCCCACTCATTGTCATACCAGGCAACAACCTTAACCATATCGCCACCCATGACCATAGTTAAGCTAGAATCCACAATTGACGAAGCATCATGACCCCTGTAATCACAGGAAACAAGAGGTTCGTCGCCGTAAGCCAAAATTCCCTTGAGTGGACCTTCAGCTGCTTCTTTGAGCACTTGATTGACCTGCTCAGCAATGGTACTTTTCTCCACTTGAACTACCAAGTCAACGATAGACACATTGGGAGTTGGCACCCGCAGAGCAATACCGTTGAGTTTCCCTTTCAGTTCAGGAATCACTAGGGCTACCGCTTTGGCCGCACCAGTAGAGGTAGGGACAATGTTGAGCGCTGCTGCCCGAGCCCGACGTACATCCCGGTGGCTCGCATCAAGAAGCCGCTGGTCACCAGTGTAGCTGTGGGTTGTGGTCATTGTTCCTTTGATAATGCCAAACTGTTGATGCAGTACTTTGGCAAAGGGAGCTAGACAGTTGGTAGTACAGCTAGCATTGCTAATCACGTCATTTCCTTCGTGGATGTAGTCTTCATGATTAACACCCATGACGTAGGTGGGGACGTCTCCTTTGCCAGGAGCAGTGATTAGCACTTTCTTAGCACCAGCAGCTATATGCTTGCCAGCTCCATCCTGATCTCGGAAGACACCAGTAGCTTCGATAACTAGGTCAACACCCCAAGAGTCCCAGGGCAAGTTCAAGGGGTTCCGGTCGGATACACACTTGACAGTTTTTCCATTAGCTGTTATGGAATTTTCATCACAACTGATATCTGCATCAAGTTTGCCCAACATTGAGTCGTATTTGAGCAGATGGGCATTTGTCTTGGGATCAGAGGTATCATTGATTCCCACTATATCTAACTGGCTATTCTCCCGAGTCAGCCAGCATCTCATAAAGTTGCGTCCGATGCGTCCAAAACCATTGATCGCTACTCTAATCACTACTTCTTGCCCTCTGTAATTCAAAGTAAATATTTTCTTAATGATCCCAATAATATCGCAAAGGCTGAAACAATTTGAAACTTTTACTGAACTTATGTGGTTTGATGTACTCGTTTTTAAACCAGATGGGTATACTTTACCCTAAAGCTGGAAGTTTTGGCAGGAGAGTCCGCTCTGGGGATGGCACAGATCTGATATTGCCTCGGCAACCTGATTTTACTCACACCATCCCCAAACCCCTCTCCCCTAACCAGTCTCAACCGATTAGTTTGGTATGTAGGTCCATTACCCCCAAAGGAGGCAGTGATAGAGATAAGTCAAAAAATTACCACTAGCTCTGCTCTACTGCTATTTTATGGGTGTTTATGGGTCTTGGGACGTTTTTCCGGATTGAGAAGTCTGGTTGACGTCTAATATATACGACAATAATCTAGGTACTCAAGAATCAGTTATGTAACAGTTACGTTATCAAACTTAAGGTATTATTGTCCTGTTTGACAGTACAGATGTACTTATTTATCAAAAATTATTCCTCGATCTCTATTTTTCCTGATATGATAGCGCGTGTTATTGGCAAATTAGGCGTGTGCGGTGTGGTGTGTAAGGAGTTAAAATGCCAAAGACTGTTGATTTCAGTAATAAACCATTTCATTTCATTGGTATTGGCGGAATTGGGATGTCAGCTCTTGCCTACATCCTAGCAAAACGCCAATTCCGAGTATCCGGCTCAGATACTCGGACAACGCATATCACGCAAAGTTTGCAAGCAGTAGGTGCTCATATCTTCAAACAGCAGTGTGCCGCCAACTTAGAATTTTTCCAATCCAGGAACGCACCAGCTTGTGAAGACGTAGCAGCTAAAAGGGTTAGCACGAGTTTGAATCCAAAAGCGCTCACAGAAATCTCACAATCAAGTCCGACTATATCTGTAGCTGACCCCTGTTTAGGCTTGCCTCAAGTTATCTGTTCCACAGCAATTAACCCATTGAACTCTGAGTACCAGGCAGCAAAAAAGCTAGGTTGCCCAATTTTCCATCGCTCAGATTTACTAGCGGCGTTGATTGAAGACTATTACAGTATAGCAGTCGCTGGAACTCATGGGAAAACTACAACCAGTAGTTTGATCGGGTATCTATTGTGGCAAGCCGGTTGTGACCCCACCATGATTATCGGTGGTGAGGTGGATGCTATCGGTGGTAATGCCAGGCTGGGAAATGGACCATTACTGGTTGCTGAGGCTGATGAATCCGATGGTTCGTTGGTTAAGCTCTCCGCCGAGATTGGTGTAGTAACCAATATTGAGCTGGATCATCCAGACCATTACCAGAAGTTAGAGGAGGTTGTTGAAATATTCCAGGCTTTCGCCAAGCGCTGTAAGAAGTTAGTGGGATGTATTGATTGCGAGACAGTGCGATCGCAACTAAAACCGAATATCAGCTATAGTCTACGGCGAGATATGGGGGCCGACTATAGCGTTGATGATGTAACTTATGAAGCTAATGGCACTACCGCCAGAGTTTGGGAAGGCAATCAGGTTTTAGGTCGGTTGGAGCTGAAATTGCTAGGCAAACATAATCTCAGCAATGCCCTAGCCGCAGTAGCAGTAGGACGAAATTTGGGGTTGGAGTTTGAGGCAATTGCCTTGGGGATCGCTAGCTTTGAGGGAGCCAAACGCCGATTTGAGCTGCGGGGCAGGTGCAATGATATTAGTTTTGTGGATGACTATGCTCACCACCCCAGTGAAATTAAGGCAACCCTAGCTGCCGCAAGAATCCAGGTCAACGCTGACCAGCGAATAATTGCAATTTTCCAACCCCACCGATATAGTCGTACCCTGAGGTTTCTCCCCGAGTTTAGTGTTTCCTTTAGTAACGCTGACTTGGTGGTTATCAGTGATATATACAGTGCTGGGGAACCAGATTTAGGAGAAATTAGTGGGGAAAACCTTTATCAGGCGATCGCATCTAAGCATAAGGATGTACATTACAAACCAACTCTCGAATCAGTGGTAGAGTTTCTGAACCAAATTCTCTGTCCTGGGGACTTAGCCCTATTTTTGGGAGCCGGTAATCTGAATCAGATTATTCCTAAGGTAATGGGGTTTTACCAACAGCATGACGGCTTAGTTAACCAAAGTTAAGCCCGAAAGCATCAATAATTGTGAATCAAGCTAGGGAATTTTAACTATAGACCGTAAGAGAAGGTCAGTATGATCTCAAGTCTCGATGATATTCGTGAATCAACTTTCCACAAACTCTTCTAGGTATTCTACCCCCTAGCAACTTCAGCCAATTTCACTGCCAAAAACGGATCGGCATTATTCTCATTGCGTGTAGATCCGAATCTCTACCCTGATTTTCCTGATGATAACTAGCGTGCTAACCCAGAAAAAAACTCCTTCCCAGTTACAGTTGTATATTCCAGGAACCAATTGTCCACTACAGTCCCAGGTATCCTTAGCCAAGCTCACCTCATTTCGTGTGGGAGGTCCAGCTCAGTGGTACGTCGCCCCTCGGAGCCTAGAAGACCTACAAGCTAGTTTCCAGTGGGCTCACTCCCAAAAATTACCCCTAACCCTGTTAGGGGCGGGTTCCAACCTTCTAGTCAGCGATATCGGTTTGCCGGGTTTGGTAATTTGTACTCGCTATCTGCGCCATACTCACTTTGATGCAGATACAGGCAGAATTACCGCCAGTGCTGGTGTACCGATTGCCAGTCTAGCATGGCAGGCTGCCAAACGAGGCTGGGAAGGGCTAGAGTGGGCTGTGGGCATACCTGGAACTGTTGGTGGTGCTGTGGTGATGAATGCTGGTGCCCACAAAAGTTCCACAGCTGATCTTCTGTTTAATACAGATGTTCTATCTCCTGATGGCTCAATGGCGCAACTCAGTAGCGAAGACCTAGGCTTTAGCTATCGCACCTCAATCCTTCAAGGTAGCGATCGCATAGTCACCCAGGCCACATTTCAGTTAAAACCAGGTGCTGACCCAAAACAGGTGCGCTCACTGACATCGGAGCATTTGGCAAGACGACACACTACCCAACCTTACCACCTACCTAGCTGTGGCAGTGTGTTCCGCAACCCTGACCCCTATGCTGCTGGTTGGCTAATTGAACAAATTGGTCTAAAAGGCTACCAAATTGGTGGTGCTAGAATAGCTGAACGCCATGCCAACTTTATACTGAACTGTGGTGATGCTAAGGCTAGCGATATCTTCCGCATGATCCACCATATACAGGAGCAAGTAGAAAAGCACTGGTCACTGTGGTTAGAGCCTGAAGTGAGGATTTTAGGTGATTTTACCAAAAAACTAGCAGTTGAAAGCCCTATGTCTTTAGAGCAGGGATAAAAACTAGCGAGGGGATTTATCCCCTGCTATGGTTCCAGTGGATATCCCAAAACCGATCCTGTTGGGGAATCAGTTCAAAGCTGATCACCAAGCTGATCACCAAGCTGATCACCAACATGATCAATTTTTAGTTTATATTTGTGCTTGGCTAAACTAGAAAAGAACGGCAGGAAGTTAACTATATCGCTTCAGCCCATGTATGAATAACGACACCGGGAATTTATTCCCCTATTTCCTATTGCTGTTAAGGTGAGGAAAATTCCAATAGCACCACAATAGATACACGATAGATACACAATAGATAAAGGTAAATCAGCACAGGATTTCTAATGTCAGCGCACCCGTTGCCCATGGACTGGACTTCGTGCCGACTTGGGCAGCGGTTCAAACCGCGCTTGATGTTTGTTTTTCATCCCCGGTCATTAGACATGGGGTTTCTAAACTTAACTGGGATTTTTTATGACACAAGACAAAGGAAAAGGATTTGGTCTCGGTCTCGGCAAGATGAAAGAACTAGCCGAAGCGTTCAAAAAAGCTCAAGAAGTTCAAAAGGGTGCCAAAGAGCTCCAGGATCAGTTGGAGCAAATGGAAATTGAGGGAACATCAGGGGAAGACGGTAAGGTGAAGGTGTTTCTCAGTGGCAATCAGGAACCCCTACGTGTAGAGATTTCTGAGGATGCTATCAATCAAGGAGCTGAGGTTTTATCTGAACTGGTGTTAGCAGCCATGAAAAATGCCTATGAGACCTCCACAGCCACTATGCGGGAACGCATGGAACAACTTACCAGTGGGTTAAATTTGCCAGGTTTATAACCTGATCGGTCAATCCCCGCTCGGGATTCCGTAGGAAAAAACTAGAGGCATGAGGAAATTAATCATTCTCAATGGTTCCAAACCTCATGCCGAATATCCCATTAATGCCTGACTATTTATCAATATTTGAGTAAAACGAAGCTACCTGTAGCTTTGGCAGTGACGTAAGTCCATAATATAAGCTCTTAGCCACCTCTATATTGGCTGCTTCTGTCAAGTGAATGGCATCATTAAAGGCGAGTTCGGGAAAGTTTTGATAAATTGTGTACAAGTTGAGAACCTTGATATTTTTGGGAAAGCCTTTCTCCAGTTGCTGACCCGCTACCACCAATTTGGGATAATTGGCTTGCACTTGTTTTTGGTAAACTTTTCCTAACTGCTGCAAAATTTCCTTCTCTGCTGGTTTGATCGTTTTGTTGCCACGACCAGTTATTTCTGGTTGGACAGCAACTAGTAAAGGAATTCCCTGTCCTGCTGTTAAACGCAGCATATGTCTGAGGTTATTGCGATAGCGCGTCAATCGACGTTCCAGTTCATCGGATTTCTGAGGAAGATACTTCTTCAGTGGCATAACCTCCCCCCTGACCACTAGAGACCGCTGACTCACTGACGGCTGAGGATCAAAGACCCAGTATGTGATTGCTTTAGCGAGATAAGTTTTTGTAACTAAATGCTTCAACTGCTGGGTGAGATGAGTCCAAAAATGCCCAGTCGCATTTTGTAAGAAGGCTTCTGTGTTAGGAATATCTGTTAAATTTTGGTCACTGGGGGTGATCAAATCTGTGTATCCACCCAACACTATTACTGCGTCTGGGCTGTAAGGTAAAATTTTGAGAGCTAACTGAGCTAGTGCATTGCCAGAGGTATACCCTGGTACTGCGGCGTTGATGACACGATACTTACCATTTCGAATCTTTGGCGGCAGAGCAAGTGCTTGCTTTAATTCCGGTTCAGAGGGGGGTAAGGTCATTGGCCGGTATTTCTGTGGGGAACGCCTTTGCTGTTTTATCCGTTGATTGAGACGAGCTTCTAAGTAGCTGGCTATGGTAACTTGATTATTGGCATTCCCTTGACCGAAGGCTGTCGAGCCACCTAACAAAAAAATCCGAATTTCATTTTTGGGTTTGACCAAGGGAACGGGGTCGTCGTCCCGGAAACCCTGCTCATTAATGCGCCAGAAATCACTCTGTTGCTTCCCCAATAAACTGTAACCTACAGCTAGATCCCGTTGGACAGCTAGATCACCAAGGTCTGGTAATCCATCATAAAGCTGCTGTGTCTGGTCAACGAACTTGGGACGGTAAACAGTGAAATCTCTGGGTGCCCCCTTGTAGGTAGCTATCTCATTAATTTTGCCGACCGCAGCCACTAATAAACGAGCCAACAATTCCACAATCATCAAACTTAGAACTATCCCTGCGAGCATCGTCAGTAGGTTAAACCGTCGGCGGCGCTTGCGGTAAAGGCTACGGCGCGACTTAAATAGTAAATCTCTTCCTTGCATAACCGTTAAATTAGGAGGTATCCCTTTACAAGTTGGTGTCTTTAAATCACTGCGTTGCTAGACATTGAACCATGAAGCGACATCCCACCACATGGGTTCAACTATCCCATAGAGCAATTTCGTTGCTAAACTTAACACGGCGCAGCTCGTAGTTGACCAAATAATATACCCATGCCCTGCAAGTTACTCTTTGTCTGCCTTGGTAATATCTGCCGTTCTCCCTCAGCTGAGAACATCATGAATCACTTGATAGCACAAGCAAATCTTTCTGACCAAATTGTCGGCGATTCCGCTGGTACTTCCAGTTATCATATTGGCTCTCCCCCGGATCGGCGTATGACAGCAGCTGCCAAACGTCGGGGGATTGTACTCCAGGGGAAAGCACGGCAGTTTAATCGGTCTGACTTGGAAGAATTTGACCTGATTTTAGCTATGGATCAGCAAAACTACGAAGATATTATCTCTCTTGATCCAGCTGGGAAGTATAAAGATAAAGTAAGGCTAATGTGTGATTTTGCCCGTCATCACACCGAGCGCTCAGTCCCCGATCCATACTACGGTGGACCAGAGGGTTTTAATAAGGTGATTGATTTACTGCTAGACGCTTGCGAAGGTCTGCTGGAACACGTTGTTGAAAATTACACCAAGACTAGGCAAAACTAAACACTTCCAAGTACTAATTGCCAATGGTGAACTTAGCTTTTGTGCCATTGGTGGTTAACTGGATGAATTCATTTGATTAAATGGTGTTCTAAGGCAAATCGTAAGAGTTCGGCTCGGTTACTCGTATCAGTTTTTCTGAACAGACGACTAACGTACTTCTCGATTGTCCTGGGACTCAGGTGTAGTTGGTTACCAATTTCGACATTGGATAAACCTGTAGCCAGTAAATTCAATACTTGCTGTTCCCGCTCGGTCAGCTGTAGAGCATGAGCTTGGGTATTATTCCCTGATTGATGATTAATCTCTACGGAGTTGATTGATCTAGATGCCGGTTTATCAACCGGCTCTTTTGTAGTCTGTGGTGATGAGAATCGTAACTCCGTATGAATCATTTGCGATCGCACTAGTAAACTTTGAATGACTGCACCCAATTCTTGCATCTCAAAGGGCTTAGGTAGGTAGACATCACACCCCGACTGATAACCCTTGATGCGTTGATTGGTACTATTGAGTTCGGTTAAAAATACAACAGGTAACAACCGCAATGGGGGCTTCTGACGCACTTTTCTCACCAGTTCATAGCCATCTATTCGCGGCATATTAATATCTGTAACCAGAAGGTGAGGGTGATAAGTCTCAATCATAGACAGCGCTTGCTGACCATTTTCAGCAGTAATAACTGAATAACCTGACATTTCCAGATAATCGCTTACAGACAGACGAGTGCCCAGGTCGTCATCTGCAACCAGAATAATCAATGGCATGGGATAACTATAGTACTGACATTTAGAACAAACCTACTCTTAAGCTAGGTCATCTGGTGCTCAATTGGTGACTAAAAATACTTCGTTCGCGTAGCGTCGCCGAAAGGCGACGCCAGCTCAATCAGAACTGTCTGGAGATAGGAGTTGCCTGGTAAAATTAATATAGATACCTAGACAACAACATAGCTTAGGCTTGCTGAAAGAAGCACCCTTGTGATTAATTAGTCACTCAGCCCCCCTCTGGCCTAGAGCAGCTACTAGTCTGATAATCCTTGCATAGCACTTAAGGCTTTCCCCAAGCGCTTGACACCATCAGAGCAATCGAGGCGATCTAAATGAACTTCGATAAAGGAGACAGTATTATGGTTAACTTTTGCCTGTTCTAAGGCTTGTTCTAACTCACCTTCAGTACGCACTTGGCAACTCCAGCTATTGCCAAAAACCTTGGGTAACTGATGATATTTCCAAGGTTGAATATTGTTGTACGAGCCTTCATGGATAGCCCGCTCAATAGTGTACCCGTCATTATTAATTAAGAAGATAATCGGGTTAAGTTGATGCCTAATAATCGTAGAAAGTTCCTGACAGGTCATCTGGAAGGCACCATCACCGACAAACACAATCGGTCTACGGTTAGGAACAGCCAAACCGACTCCTAGGCAGGCAGGAACTGAGAAGCCAATAGATGTGTAAAGGGCCTGTCCAATGTAGTCGCTGTCTCCTTGGAGTACCAAATCAACGGTAGCAATTAAAGCATCACCAGTTTCAGCAATCACGATTGACTCATCATCAATAAAGTGAGTCATCCGCTCATAGAATCTGGCGTTGGTTAGCTTTTGCTCAGGTTGTGACTCAAAGCGTTTAGACAAAGACTCTATAGCTGGCTTGATATCCAAGACATCAGATTTTTTCTTCTGAAGTTTGGCAGTTAAACCAGCCATGAAATCCGGTAGATACACTGGAGAATAGAAGTGGTGTTTGATTTTGACTTTGTCAGAATTAGCGTTGATTAATCGCTCTTCGGGCAGTTGGGCAGTGAAAGCACCCAGATTAATGTCTGACATGAAGGCACCCAGGCATAAAATACAGTCGGCTGTTTCAACTCGTTGGCGTACATACTCCTGACTGAACGCTCCTGCATAGCTACCAATGAATTGTGGGTGGCTTTCCGAGAGGATTGACTTGCCTAACAGAGTGGTAGCGAAGGGATATCCCGTCTCCTCCAGCAGGTGGGTAAGTTGGTCTGCTATACCGTAGCGGTGGAGTTCAACCCCAGCTATAATAACGGGATGCTGGGATTGCTCTAGCAAACTTACAGCCTCTTCAACTGCCTCTGATAAAGCGTTGATATCCATAATTGGGGTTTCTGGTAAGTCACGTTCCCCAGTAACAGGACAAGGTTGATTGACTATGTCTGAGGGAATTTCAATGTATACAGGTCTCCGGTGGCGCAAACAAGCAGCAATAGTCTGGTCGATTTGCCTTGCCGCTTGACTAGGGCTGGTAAGCCTCACGGCTGCCACTGTAATTTTTTCAAAAATTTCCAGCTGTAGATTGTAATTACCAGCAGTGTGATGTAGCAGTAACTTTTGCTGCCGCTGGGAACTGTTAGGTGCTCCACTAATCACGATCAGGGGGACTAGCTCAGCGTAGGCACCCGCCACCGCATTCACTAGACTAAGTCCACCAACATTATAGGTAACGCACAACCCAGCAACACCATTAAGGCGGGCATAGGCATCAGCTGCATATCCGGCATTGAGTTCGTTACAGGTGTAGATTAACTCTACAGAACTCTCTAGCAAGACATCCATCAGACCCAGGACGTAATCTCCCACTACGCCAAAAATATGCTTGACACCAGCGGCTTGCAGCCGTTGAGTAAGGTATTGACCGACAGTTACTACATCAGACTGAGCCATTGCACCTCTGACCTCTTTAATTAAGCTACCTTTATGGCCAGCATTGTAACCAAAATTTTAAAAAACGTTACATTTTTGGGTGTAAAAAACGTTACATTTTAGATATAATTTATTATTTCATGGAGCGCCGTAATACCCCATCCTTCTTAAGGTGGGGATGTAAGGTGGGTCAACGTAGGTACGGAGTTGACCAAATTAATTTTTGTGGTATCCGGAATTTTCGTTCTGGGTCGTGTATCCTAAAGTAGAGTACAGGCTGAAAAACCGTTAGGACGAGACAATATAAATCCGTGGAGTCCACGCTCGACCGCCTAAAAAGTAGTAATGCTCCGAGGCCAGGGAAAATCCTCTTTAAAAACCCAATCGTCAACTAACAATTGGCGTGTGAACCTAGTAAAGCAAACCTTTTCAAGAAAATGTACGGTGGGGCGCACCGGAACATGGAGAAAGAGAGGGAAACAGAATCTTCGGCACTCTCAAACAAGTATCCGAACGCCTAGGGAGAATTGCCCTCTAGGTCTGTCGTGAATTGACTGGAAATTTGGTAGTAAGCTCACGGATTTTTGGTTAATTACTGTCCTGTCTTTGACGGCGTCAAAATGGGAACTCGGCGGTTTAAGGTGATTCGTCGATCTAGGAATCCCCATCCCTCTAAAGGGTGGGGAGCGTCAAGCTTTCTATTCTAGCAAGTTTCTTGGGTTGACTAGAGAAGCCTAACGTCTCTCAAAGGTGAGTAAGCGTCGAAAGTACAACCAAGCTGGACACAAGAAGCCATCCTTAGATGGGTTATGGAGCCCAAGCTACTTTTGCATTTCTGTCGGAGGGGTACCCCTTGAGGTGCTTAAGGAGTACATCCAAAACCAAAAGCGACCGGAGGCAACCTAAGGTTGCTCCCTAGCGGTAGCCCGCTATCCTTCCCCGTCCTGAATAACGGGTAAGGATAGCGGTTCCGGTCAACTGTCAACAAAAAAGGTGAAATATCTATTAGCTTATACAGCAGAAACTTTTAGACTACTTGGCTGCCCCAGATTCCCTTCTAAGACAATACCCCGCTGGTTATAAGCCAGATGACGCAGCAATTTGTAAATCCCTTCAATTTGGTCAGGGGCTCCCACTTTCTCAGCTAACTCCGAAACAGATATGGCAGCACTTTCCTGGTGTAGTACCTCCATCACCTTTTTCTGTAAATCTAGAATGGCAGCGGCGGCTTTTTTACCCGCTTCTACCCCAGGTTGGTGATAGGCATTGATATTTACCAAGGATGCATAAAGACCAACAGCACGTTCATACAGGGCAATCAATGCCCCCACGGTTCTAGCATTGACCTGACGAATGCTTACGGTAATGGAATCCCGTTGATTTTCATACAACGCTTGCCGAGTACCTTGTAATAAACCTGATAGATAGTCTCCCGTAGTTACACCAGGTTCTACTTCTGGAGACTTCCCTTGTCGGTCTTCTAAGACTTCAATGAACGTGACAAAGAAATTGGGAACACCTTCGCGAAGTTGCTGTACGTAGGCATGTTGATCCGTTGAGCCTTTGTTACCATAAACTGCAATGCCCTGATAAACCGTATTGCCATCTAGGTCTTTTTCCTTACCTAGAGATTCCATTACCAGCTGCTGTAAGTAGCGGGAGAATAGCAATAGACTGTCTTTGTAAGGCAACATGACCATATCTTTCTCCCCCTTGCCATTGCCAGCAAAGTACCAGCATAGGGCAAGTAAGGCGGCTGGATTGCTTTTGAGCTGGGGGCTACCGGTAGCGCTATCCATATCTTTAGCACCAGCCAGCATCTGACGGATATCAATCCCTTGTAGTGAAGCTGGAAGTAGTCCTACGGCTGACATTTCAGAGGTACGTCCTCCTACCCAATCGTACATGGGAAAGGTGGCTAGCCAACCTTCGGATTTCGCCAATTGATCTAGTTTGCTGCCAACACCCGTAATGGCCACAGCTTGGGAAGCAAAGTCTAGATTCTGAGACTCGTAGGCTGTTTTAACTTCCACCATGCCGTTACGAGTTTCTGGTGTTCCCCCAGATTTGGAGATGACTAATACCAGAGTGCTAGACAATCGGTCTTGGAGTCGGGTCAGGACAGTATCAATGCCAGCTGGGTCAGTATTGTCAATAAAGTGAATAGCTAAAGGAGGAGAGTCTAGCGCAAGGGCTTCAGCGACAAACTCAGGACCAAGGGCAGAACCCCCAATACCAATGGAAAGAACATCAGTAAATTTTGGTGCCCTAGGGGGATGGATGGCACCCGTGTGGACATTTTGGGTAAAGGTTTCAATCTTTTCGAGAGTGTTGACAATGTCTTGTTGGAGTTCTGGAGTTGGGGCTAAGTCCGGGTCTCTTAGCCAGTAGTGACCGACCATGCGGTTTTCATCAGGGTTTGCGATCGCACCGTTGACTAAGGCATCCATATCCTTAAATGCCTTTTCAAACTTAGGCAGCATCGCCTCCACAAAGGCATCATCAAACCCCATACGGCTGATATCGAGGTAAATCTCTAATCCTTCGTGGTAATAAAGCCAATCCTGATAGCGTTGCCAGAGTGCAGCGGCGTCCATAAGTAGCTCTCCAACTTCTTTTATTGTCCACTCACAAGTTTAAGGCAAGCACATAGCTTGACACTCCCCGGTCTAAAGACGCGGGGATTCCTAGATCTACGACCGGCCTTGAACCTCCGTATCCTTGCGGCAATACCTAAACCAATATCCCGTCAAGACCAAGATTCTAGTTCAGTTTACGTGCATACCCAGCGGGCTGGTCTCCTTAGGCGTTTAGTTACTTTTTGAGAAGTGCCTTATAAAGTCCGTTGCTTCCCTGTTTCACTTGGTTTCGGCGTGCCCCGCCGTACCATTTTTTTTCAAAGTGTTATCTTGCTGGGTTCACACACCAATTTTTAGTTGATGGTTGGGTTTTTAAGGAGGACTTTCCCTACCCTCCGGGCATTACTACTTTAAGGTCAATAAGTTACGGGTCTCTCTCCCGGCTCAGCCATCGCCAAAGGCGACGCTACGCGAACGGTTTTTCAGCCTGTACCCTATGCTTGAATTATACTATAGCGCTAAAGTATTGTCAACTCGGCGACTAAAGTCGCGCTCGTGTCTTCATCCCCGGTTTAAAAACGCGGGGCTTTCGACTTGCGCGTCCCCTAGTAAACTACCCCGACTTAGCTAGCCCTTGGCGTCGGGGCTATGCGCGACTGTTCCCAAAACGTTTTTTAGATTTTTGAGCAGGTCTTGAACCTAATCAACTTGTTGAAGGGACAGGCTGTGGGAAAGTGATCGAATCCCGGAGCAACTTACTAGCAGCTAAAACTTCCTGTCTTGCCCATTGATCTGCTGCCAAGATATCGTCTAAGGAAGGATTGGAACAGTTATCAGCTTGGTGGCGATCGCATACAGATTCAATACAACGAGCAATATCCAAATAACCAATTTTCTCCTCTAGGAATAGGGCAACTGCCTGCTCATTGGCTGCATTCAATACCGCTGGCATCGACCCCCCAGCCCGACCAGCCGCATCAGCGATGTTCATACAGGGATATTTCTGATGATCCGGTTCCCTAAAAGTCAAATTACCAGCTTTGACCAAATCTAGTGGTTCCCAATCGGTATAGATCCGCTCCGGCCATGACAGGGAATAGAGTAAAGGTAAGCGCATATCTGGCCAACCTAACTGAGCTAATACTGAAGTATCTTGTAGTTCAATCAGGGAATGAATAATACTCTGGGGATGAATCACAATGTCGATGTGGTCATAATCCATGCCAAACAGGAAGTGAGCCTCAATCACTTCCAATCCCTTATTCATCAGGGTGGCAGAGTCTACAGTAATTTTACGTCCCATGGACCAGTTGGGATGCTTGAGGGCATCAGCCACCTTCACTGAAGCTAACTTGTCTACGGACCAATCTCGGAAAGCCCCCCCGGATGCGGTTAGGATAATCCGCCGCAATCCCCCTGCTGGAACTCCCTGAAGACACTGAAAAATTGCCGAATGTTCTGAGTCAGCTGGTAGCAGCTTAATACCATGTTTTTCCACTAAGGGTAGTACCACTGGACCACCTGCAATTAGAGTTTCTTTATTCGCTAAAGCAATGTCTTTACCCGCTTCAATAGCAGCAATAGTAGGCAACAAACCCGCACAGCCGACAATGCCAGTAACTACAGCTTCGGCATCACCATAGCGTGCCACTTCTACCACTCCAGCTTCGCCCCCTAGGAGGATAGGTTGGGGGTCAAGGTCAGCAATTGCTGCTTTGAGTTCTGGCAATCTCTCTTGATCACGAATTGCGGCAATTATCGGTCGAAATTGCCTAATTTGAGTGGCTAACATTTCCACATTGCGCCCAGCTGCCAATCCCACTAACTGGAATTGCTCGGGGTATTGATTAACAATATCGAGAGTTTGGGTACCGATTGAGCCAGTGGAACCTAAGAGTGTAATTTTTTTCACAATTTTTTTATAATTACCAACAACTCCCCTATCATACCGGGGCAATGGGGAGCCTATAAGTAACTCAAACCAATTAAAACGATTGGTAAATTTTTATGATCGTACTGCCAATTTGGCAACAAACCTTAGTGAATATGCGTTTTGATTAAGTTTTACCCCTATTGTCAGTGATAAGCAAGTCTTATGTAGTCAATCACACAACGTAGACCGGATTAATGCGGCATGATATGGCCAACATGTATATATAGTAGTTTTCAATTGGGTGAGGTACAAAGTCCTGGGTTTTAGGGAATAGGGAGTAGAGAGTAGGGAGTAGGGAGTAGGGAGTAATAATCCCCCCTTGCCCCCCTTAATAAGGGCGGGAGAAAATTGACTGTACCTCATAAGTATGAGGAACGCTATATTCTATATATATACATATATAGATGATGTGGCGTCTTCCCTATGAAAAGGTATTATCAGTGATTTGAGCAAAAGGTTGCATGAAAATTGAGACACTGGCAGTGCATGCTGGCCATAATATTGACTCAGCCACAGGGGCAGTAGTGTCCCCAATTTATCTATCTACTACATTTGAACGTCAGCCAGACGGCAGCTACCCTCAGGGTTATAACTACAGTCGAGACAATAACCCGAATCGGGATAGTTTGGAGAAATGCCTGTCTAAATTGGAGGGGGGAGCAGCCGCCGCCGCTTTTTCTTCTGGTTCAGCAGCTACCTTGAGTATCTTCCAGGCTTTGTCTCCTGGAGACCATGTAGTTGCACCTCTAGATAGTTATACAGGAACTGGGTTTCTCTTGCGAGAAATTTTCGGCCCTTGGAATTTGGAGGTTACTTTTGTAGATATGGCTAACCCTAGCACAGTCATGGAGGCAGTTCAACCCAATACCAAGCTGATTTGGATAGAAACCCCTTCCAATCCAATGTTAAGGGTTACCGATATCAGCAAAATTGCCCATATTGCCCATCAGCATAATGTTTATTGTGTTTGCGATAACACTTGGGCAACACCGATTAGCCAACGTCCGTTGGAGTTGGGGGCAGATTTGGTTATACACTCCACAACCAAGTATCTCGGTGGACACAGTGATGTCTTAGGAGGTGCCGTGATTACTAAGGTTGAGGATGAATTTTTTCAAAAAATTAAAACAATTCAGATGGCTGGCGGTTCAGTAGCCGCTCCTTTCGACTGTTGGTTACTCCTGCGGAGCATTCAGACCTTACCCTACCGCATGAGAGCTCATTCAGAAAATGCCTTGAAGGTGGCACGGTTTTTAGAAGAACACTCCCAAGTAGAAGCTGTTCATTATCCGGGATTGCCAAACCATCCAGGACATAGGATTGCTGCTGGTCAGATGAACCTGTTTGGGGGTATGATTTCTTTCCAGGTGAAAGGAAACATCGAAGATGCCTTTGCCTTTACTGCCAAGGTGAAAGTATTTACACGAGCCACTAGCTTGGGTGGTGTCGAGAGTTTAGTCGAACATCGTGCTTCCATGGAATTTCCTGGTACCAGAACCCCAGACAATCTGTTACGGATGTCTGTTGGTCTTGAACATACTGATGATCTACTAGAAGATCTCGCTCAAGCTTTAGGTTAGTGAGGGGGCGTTGCACAATTGTGGGATGTTACCATTTTTTGCACATAACTAAAAGTGGCTTATAGTCCCGCAATTAAACCCCTATAAAACGGTATAAAACGGGATTTAATATCGCAAAACGGACATTGACATTTTACTAGCGCTAGAGTATAATTAAAGGTGATTGACATAGCAGTTGACGATGCCCAA
>NZ_JAAHHX010000670.1:0-1521 GCF_010672065.1 Moorena sp. SIO4A1
AGCGATATAGTCCTGGTAACAACATTACTAAACCAGCAGCCCATAACCCTACCTGGCGGTTAAATAATACCAGCCCTAATCCATAAACTGAAGCAATTAACACTCCACTACATAAAACTAGCGCTATTGTAGCTAGCTCTGGTCCGTTTCCAAACAGTTGCTGAACCATTGCGGCAATAATATAAGTCAATGGCGGGACTTTTGACGAAATTGCCCAAAAACTGTTCCACCACTCCCCAGAGAACCACTGAGGATGCTGCAACGCCTGCCAGTAATTCAACGAACCAGTCAAATAGTCCGCCTGGTCCCAAGCTGGGACAGAGTGATCTAGGGCAAACCAAATGCGATCGCAAAATCCACTCCCTAGCCAAATTAGTCCTAAAATTACTGGATCTCTAAAGCGTCTTTTCATAGTGGTGATTGCTAAGTGTTCAGATGAATTAGCTACAACAATCGTAAGCATTCAGCCGTCAGCCGTCAGCCGTCAGTGGTCAGCTTATTTTATTCAAAAGCTGTTCCCTTACCCTGGCCTACGAGCAATGGCACCTCAAGTAGCGTGCGTGGCACAGGCTTTGGCCTTGGCCAAAAGGCCACGCTACTTTAGGTGCCACGCTGTGCGAACGACGCTGGGAGCTAGCCCATAAGCTGTTCGGTGTAGCGCTAATCGCTGATAGCACCTCAAGTAGCACCATCTGTAGCGCATTAGCTGAATGATTACCAACAATGCTAGCTATAGTTATTGAGTAAATTGATATTGAACGGGCAATCTTGAGAAAGCGTTTATTTGAACAAAACCCAGATGTTCATACCTATGTAGAGGAGGAAGAATATGGCGAAGACTTCCGATGCCATTAAAATCATTGACAACAAGACTAGTACCGACCCGGAAATGGAGGCAATGATAGCAGAAGCCTCTATAAATGCAGAGGTGGCACAGTTAATTTATGAAGCCAGAACAAAAGCGGGGTTAACCCAGAAACAGCTTGCAGAACTTGTAGGTACAAAGCAGCCTGTGATTGCACGACTGGAAGATGCTGATTTTGACATCCTCCCACCGCTAAATCAAAGATTATAGCGGGGGATTCCTAAACCTCACGATTTAGGTTTTCTGTTTCATAGCAACAGCCTCCACCCTCAAGGGGTTTTATGGTCTTAAGTTCGCTCCACAGACTATCCCCGCAAGCCCTGCGGTTCTCATGTGTCGAGTTTTTACAAAGTTTTGATGTACTTTTGATTCAAGGGTTGGACTTCCATTGCCCCATCCTCTTTTCCCGGTCTACCGATTTTGCTGCGCCGCCAGGTTACTGGACTTCGCTCGTGTAGGCTGTCTGTTCGCGAAGCGTGACCTTTGGTCAATCCATCGTCTCGGGTGGGTCATTGACCATATATATTGTAACCGGTTTCATTAACATCGTCAACGGACGCAATTCCTGAGGGACTTATCTGCGGAACTTTACAAGCTCCGTCTCCCACTAAAGAAAGCGGGTATAACGGGAGTCTCCTTGCTCTTAAGGATGAGGG
>NZ_JAAHHX010000671.1:0-1520 GCF_010672065.1 Moorena sp. SIO4A1
AATCCCCTAGAATCAGTATTGCATCAGCAGATGTTGTGTGCTCAGCGATGTATAACTCTAGGGCGTGTCATCAATTAAGCCAGATGATGGCAGCAGCGAGGTGGATCGCACCATTTGAAATTGCGAGCTGTTTTATCGTACCGTGTCGCAATTGCCCTGTATTGCTTGAGTTTTTGGAAGAGATTTTCGTGATTGTTGCCGCCACTTGTACATGTCTTTATCGTATTCCCGTGCGTTGAGTGCGGTTGCTTTTGGGAGGAATGACAGCCTTGCAATTGGCCTCTTTGAGGCGCTAAGCGCACACGTTGTTCTGCATCATAGGCTTTATCAGCAAGTAGCGCACCAATCTCATCAATGGAATCCAACAAGACGTCAGCGCCTTGTAAATCGTGGGCAAGGCCTGGAGTCAGATGAAATCCTGTGGGATTGCCCAAGGCATCGCTTGTAGCATGAATCTTGGTTGATAGTCCCCCAATGCTTAGGCCTATGGCTTGGGTAATGCAGGTATCATCAGGTTTTTTTTTCGCACCAGCGCACTCGTTGATGGGCACGCACAATGGTTGCATCAATGGCGGCATATTCGTTGTCAGCCTCTTCGGCTAAAACATCGAAAACCTTCTTCCAAACGCCTTTTTCAGACCAACGGGTATGCCGGGTATGAATGACGCGAAAATCCCCAAAACGCTCCGGTAAATCCCGCCAGGGAATTCCGGCACGATAGCGATATAAAACGGCTTCAACAAATAATCGATTGTCAATGGCCGTAGCACCAGGGTCGCCCTCTTTACCAGGTAAGAGGTGCTCGAGCCTTTCCCACTGGTCATCTCGCCAGCCATAACGTTTCATAATCATTTATGCCCACCTATTGTGATTGCAGGATTTACACGAATATCCTATCAAGCTACTTCTGTCAAACATTTTGATTGATGACACGCCCTAGGCTTATATACAAAGAGAGTACAAAGCAAATTGGTTAGTCTTAAGCGTAGACTAAATCAAAAATCACTAAGCTTTCTATCATACCACGAAAGACTTTTGCAAGAGGTATACTATTGTGTCGAACAACCCTGGTGGTCTGGTGTGACTTCAAGTCTCTTGGCTGATCCGGATATCAATAGACTTTGCGGCAGTTGTCGGGAACAGCGAATCTGCGGATCACCGGAACAGTGGACAAGAATTGACGCAAACACTATCAAAAAAATACTTTTGCAAGAGGTCTAATACAGTACAGGAATTTTGCCAATTTGAACACCTATTGCCCAAAATGAGAATTGCTGGGTAGACCAAAGACTGGTTGCGGAAGAAGTTGAAAGCTGATAGTTTATACCTTAAGGGGTTAGCTTGTGGTCAGTAAGCAGTGAGGAAATTGGCTGATGGGTGATAGCTGATAGTAGAATAAAAGCTCAGTTGATGTCTGTTGGAAGTATAAATACAAGGCAGCTCTGTCAAAATCGAAGATTGACCAATAAACCCGATTTTGCCCCATGTCTACTCCTTAGGCCTTTTGTATCCCTGCTCAT
>NZ_JAAHHX010000672.1:0-1520 GCF_010672065.1 Moorena sp. SIO4A1
TACCCGGAACTTCCGTTCTCTTTCTGTAGATAATCCGATTAACACTTACGAACACCGAGTTCTTCTCGACTCTGGAGAAATTCGCTGGCAGCAGTGGAGTGATCGAGCTATGTTTGATGAACATGGCCAGTTTATCGAATGCCAGGCGGTAGGAAGGGATATCACTGAACTCAAGCAAGCAGAAGCAGATATTCTTAATGCATTGGCTAAGGAAAAAGAACTGAGTCAACTGCGTTCAGGTTTCGTTTCATTAGTTTCTCACGAGTTTCGTACGCCCCTGACTACCATTCAATCTTCTGCTCAAATGCTGCAACGCTATGAGCAAAAATTATCCCCTGAGAAAAAACAGAAGCACCATGACAAGATTCAGCATGCTGTGCTCCGGATGACTCAACTTTTGGATGATGTTCTAACGATTGGGAAAGCCGATGCCGGCAAACTCAAGTTTGAGCCAGAACCCATAGATTTAGTTGCTTGGTGTCAGGACATACTCGAAAATATCAAAATTAACCTGGGTTCTAAGCATAACCTGATGTTCATTAGTCATGGTAGCTGTCAAGATGCCCTAATCGATGAAAGACTGTTGAGTCATGTTGTTAACAATTTGCTCTTAAATGCGATTAAATATTCTCCAGAAGGAGGTACGATCAAATTTGAACTCAATTGCAATTCTTCGACCGCAGTAATCCAGGTTCAAGATCAGGGGATCGGCATTCCTATAAAAGACCAAGAGAAACTATTTGAGTCCTTTGAAAGAGCAAGTAATGTTGGCAGTATCCCTGGGACTGGACTGGGTTTAGCAATTGTCAAAAAATGTTTAGACTTGCACAATGCTAAAATTGCTGTAAACAGTGAAGTTGGGGTGGGAACGACATTTACGGTTACCCTACCGCTGCACTTTGCTACTGACCAAAATAATTAATAAGATCAAATCCGGTTAATCACTTCTAAAATGGTTGATCGCTTGTAAGCATTCAGCCGTCAGCTCTCAGCTATCAGCTTTTAGCTATCAGCTATCAGCGATTAGCGCTACAGATGGTGCTTTTGAATAAAACAGGTAACCATTTGTTTAATCTCAGTGAAGTCACAGCGGTTGTGGCCTGTGCCACTTTGCTGACGGCTGTTCACGTTCGCGCAGCGTGGCCACAGGCCAAGGCTGAGCCTTTGGCTGACGGCTGACGGCTGAGAGCTGACCGCTGATAGCTGTTCGCGTAGCCTGCGCGTAGCGCATATGCTTACGATCGCTTTTGGTTAATTGTTAATTGTTAATTATTGATAATTAATACATAATTGAAGTCTTCTGTATTCCTAATTCTCAGTTCGGTTGACAATCAAAGATCAAGAATGACCCCTCAGCTTTCTATCAAATTCTTGCAAGTTCAGGAAAGTAGCAAGTCTACTGGTTCAACTCCCAGTTATCGCCTTGACAGCTATATTGCCCAACAAACACCTGACTTGTCTCGCTCTCGTATCCAGAAGCTGATTGAACAAGGCAACGTGCAAGTGAATGATCACGTGTG
>NZ_JAAHHX010000673.1:0-1520 GCF_010672065.1 Moorena sp. SIO4A1
GGGCTGAGTTAGATCGGTAACATCCAATTGCTTAGCAAATCAGTACTAAGTCTTGGGTGAAAAGGCTTATTTCAAATTATGTTTTACTTCTTTAATAAGTTGATCGGTGTACGGTGTATTTGGATCAACTCCTAAGGAACCTATAAGTGCCTCTGCGTAGGCCCGGTCCAATGGGCTACCATATATAGACTCTTCTACAATTTTTGTAGCAGCCCATAAACGTATATTCTCTTTCTTCTGCTCTATTGCCTTCTTTAGTTCTTTTTCATCAGGAGGCTGAGTAATCGACATGTCTAAATGCTCCTTTATTATGTATTCAGCGAACTGCCGTTGACTTGAATCATTCCACATTGCTATTAGCTCTTTTGCAATATAACTAGGTTGCTTATGACGTATCCTCTTAAATATTCTGTACCCGAGAAGCCCCAAAGCGCCTAATCCAACAATCACACCAACTACACTTGCCCCAATGCCAGTTGCTGTAGCAGCTCCTACTCCTGCAACTGTGAGACCGGCAGCTGTTAGTCCTGCTGCTCCTGCTCCCGTTGCAGATGAGCCTGATATCATATCGTTACTCGATCGAGCCACTTTACTGCCTGCTTTTTTATTTGTGTAAGCTGCAGTTGTAAAAGTTGATCCTTTGAGTTCTGTATATCTATCTTCAAGAGATTTGATTTGAGCTTTGCTTTTACGCGCATCTTTACGATTTTTGTATGCAACTGCGGTACCGAGCATACCAAAACTAAGACCAATTCCACCTAATGTGAAACTTGGTGTGGAACTGGCTAATGCTGCTGCCGGTCCTGTTATACCTTCTGAAGCTGCTTCTAGCAGACCTATACCACCTGAAGCTACACCAGTACCTGTCTGGGCAGTATCAGCAGCAGCAACAACATTTGATCCCGCTATCTTAGCAACTCCTTCTTTTAACTTCGTACTTTTTCCGGTTTCAGGTAGCTCTAGATCACTTTGTTTCTGTCTCTCAGGTAAGGTAACTATTCCCTCCATATAAATATGGAAACGATATAGCTTCTCTAAAGCTTTGGCTAATTGACCACTCTTCTGAAAACTATAGTTCTCCTCCTCGGCTTGTAATGAAACTAAATTCAATCCCTTTTCGAATACCTTCTTGACATCGGGTAACTGTTTCCTCGCGAACTCTTTCCACGATTTCATAGACCTGACCCGTGAAATTAGCATCATTGGAAGAATACCAAGTTCGTTGATTATCTTTTTTATCAGTTGCGTTTCATCAATTTCTCTTAGAGAATCAAACACTTCATTCAGAACATAAACTAAGTTATCCAAGTACTGATCGAAGGTTACAATCCCAACATCGTTTCTTATTGGATCCGTTGGTTTCATGCACTGAATCGATGAAGTTTGATGAGCCAAAGTCGACAACCTGTGCTGGGGATTAGTCTTTTTCAATGCCGGTTTGGGAACTTCTGCTTGTGTGACTGCTCGTCGTCCCATCAGGTCAGCTTCTTGTTCTAGGCTTTTCTCATCGTTGACCATGA
>NZ_JAAHHX010000674.1:0-1520 GCF_010672065.1 Moorena sp. SIO4A1
TACCAAAACCATTTCCCAGATAGTCTCAACAACTATCTGGGGATTAAAGGGAATTAACGAGGATAACCCAAATTGATCAATTTAGGCTATCGAGTGATCAATCATCTTTTGCCTCTTTAACTAACTTGGTTATCGCTTCGATAGTTGTTTTTAATAACACGGCTAAGGCAAAAATTATGCCAACCGCTATTGCACCTTCCTTCAGGGGGGTAGGTAGCCCGGCATTACCTGAAGGTGTAGGGAGAGTTGATGGAACACCTTCAGTAGCAACAACCTGGCTAATCTCCACGGGGATAGTTAGCTCGCCAGGAGGTATATCGGGAGTTGATGCACCTGTTGATGTAGCAACAACCTGGCTAACTTCCACATTGAAATCGGGATTTTGATATGCTACCATGGGCTATTATAAGCTCTTTAAGAGCCGTGTTAATGTTGTTAGTTGTTAGAAGGACAGCAGCCAGAACCGGCCTGCGAAACTGAGTCTGGCTGAGTCTTTCTAGTATTAAAATCTCGCACTACTCCACCTACATGGCAACGATGCAAAATACAGCAAATCACACAGATACACTGTGGTAGAGCTACCAATGACTACCTTCATTGAAGGCTAAAATGCTTCTCCACTTCCCTGGTTCCTATAATCAGTAGCCGGTAATGGCGATAGTCTCACCGATGGTTGTGTTTGCCTAGCCTTCCACAAGGGTAGACGAGTCAGTGGTGTGATTCACTAGCTTAGTTTAAATACCTCTTACATCGACCATTTCCAGATTAGGAGCATTACCAATCGCTGCGAATCAGAATGAGTCTATGGTTAGATTCAATCAGATTCAAAAAAATATGTCATGCGAATAGCTTCGAGATATATGAATCGTATCTCGAAGTATTTTATTATGTCAAGTAATTTTCAGAAGAAATTTTTTAAAACCACCTTCACGATCTATGATACTTCCTATTTACTAGCTTTTCCGCAAAAATCGTGAATTGTGTTACAAAAATTTACACTTACA
Organism: Moorena sp. SIO4A1; assembly: GCF_010672065.1. NCBI lineage: Bacteria > Bacillati > Cyanobacteriota > Cyanophyceae > Coleofasciculales > Coleofasciculaceae > Moorena > Moorena sp. SIO4A1. The sequence goes on from NZ_JAAHHX010000674.1 coordinate 1,005, forward strand.
GAAAGTTGATTCCTATTGACAGGCGATCGCTTCAACATCAAACTAATCTTTAAATCGAATTGTCCCCACTTATCTGGGGATAAATATTAGCTTGTCAAACCCCAGGGTAAACCCATCTTATTGTCAAATGCCTACTGGATATAAAATTCATAGGATAAGTATTTTTGCTTATGAATTTTGAACTCTTTGTCTTGATGGCGTCGCGAATGGGGTAAACCACGCCAGTTGCTCATGGGAGGGACCCCAAGACCGCACTGGCTCCCCTTTGGCGGCGCTGCATCACTACCAATTCTCCGAGTGCTCCCCTTACTTAGAGCCTTTTGATAGCAACCCCTGCAGCTCAAATGCTGGTACATTAGCCAGTTCCTTCGGTTCTAATTTATACATCCCTCCACCATAAACTCTCCCTTCAGCAACCATAGCTTTCCCAGTAATCTGGTTAAGCGCTTCTATCAGCAATTTGTCCAAGTTGGGATTTTGGTTTATGGCGTTTTCCAAATCTGGCTTGGGGTAGAG
>NZ_JAAHHX010000675.1:0-1519 GCF_010672065.1 Moorena sp. SIO4A1
CTCTAATGTTACCACGGTTTATCAAGGTAGTGATGAACACTTTCCCAATCCAGAACGAGGCTTTTTTATGCCTTTTACTCCTCTGGACAATACATCAAATTATTCCTTACAGCTGTCTGAGCTACAAGAGGTTAGGAATAACCAAATGACCTTAGTACGTAAGGTTTACGTAATTTCAGAATTTAGAAATAAACCGTTATCAGAGTCTTTTATACAAACCCTATCCCAGGATTTGAATACGGCTCGACAAGCTGGGGTTAAATTAATCCTACGCTTTGCCTATAATTGGGTAGGAGGTGGTGAAGATTCATCCCGCGATCGCATACTCTCCCATCTGGATGATCTGCAACCGATATTAGCATCAAACTACGATGTTATCGCCTACATGGAAGCAGGTTTTATTGGTTACTGGGGAGAATGGCATAGTTCTTACTATGGTTTGGATAGCAACAATGAAGATAGAAAAGCTATTTTGTTTAAACTGCTGTCGGTGTTACCCAGTGAACGGATGGTTGCTCTACGATACCCCAATCATAAAATGGCAATTTTTGATCAGGAAAATCCTCTTACCCCTGATCAAGCGTTTAATGGTACTAACCGAGCAAGAACTGGAGCTACTAATGATTGTTTCCTAGCCAGTATTGATGATTGGGGAACTTACAGCGATACGGATCGGGGGATAATAGAACAAGAAAAGACATTTTTAAATCTGGATAATCGGTATGTGGTACAGGGGGGAGAAACCTGCAATCCTAGTTCTTTTGATGATTGTCCCAATGCTTTAAATGAACTAGAACGAATGCGCTGGAGTGCATTAAATTACAAACCAAGTGATGCCACTGAGATCATTGAAGACTGGGAAAACCAAGGGTGTTTAGAGGAAATTAAACGTCGTTTGGGCTATCGCTTCCGTATAGTCAAATCAGTTACTCCTACTAGGGTAAAACCCGCTCGTACATTCTCGATACAATTGGAAATTATCAATGAAGGATGGGCTAGTCCTTACAATCCTCGGCCACTGGAAATTATTCTCCGTCACCGTGTCACTCGTCGCGAATACCATTTACCTATAGACGAGGATCCTCGGATGTGGATGCCTGGTAGTACTCAGGTTATTAATGCTGTCACTCGTACTCCAGACACAATCGAAACTGGAACCTATGATGTTTTCTTAAATCTACCTGATCCAGCTCCTCAATTATATAATCATCCAGACTATTCCATCAGACTTGCTAATCAAAATCTCTGGGAAGCCTCGACAGGCTACAATTCCCTATTGACTAGCCTTATTGTTAATTAAACTTCTAATCATAATGACGTTTATAGCAATTATTATACTCATGAGGTACACAAAAAAATCCCCCTGTTGCCTGTTGCCTGTTGCCTGTTGCCTATTCCCTTAGAGACTATGAGAGTTTGGTCAGGGCAGAGCTTGCTTATCTACTATAAAAAGCTAGTCAATGGCTCGACGAATAGCAAAATTTTTCGCGCAATTGTAACTGTTGGTTTATTGACTGCA
>NZ_JAAHHX010000676.1:0-1517 GCF_010672065.1 Moorena sp. SIO4A1
CAAAAGAAATATCAGAAATTAATGACCAATATGATAATCATTCTTTTTGGGCACCGTTTATTATGATTGGGAATTGGTTGTAAAACGTAGATATCACTTATCCCTATTTACAATTTCCTCCAACCACCTAATTTTATCCGCATCTTCTTCTAACTCAGACTTAGTGAGGTCTTCCACTAAACTGGAACCAAGCTGTCCCATCTTTCCAGGTTGTGCCAAGGTTAGCGCTTCCATAAATGCTTCATACCAAAAATCAGCCCCAGCATAGATATCTACTTTCTGGGAACTATTAATTGTGGTAGATAGCCTACTTTTTATCCGTGTTGGCAACTCTACAACTCTGAATTCTGCCCTTTCGACTATAGCACCATCTGGACAACGAATTGCGATCTGCCACAAATATTTTTTACCTACCGTTAATCCTGGGTGATTCTCTGGTAAAGACAGCTGAAAAACTCCTGGTTGAGTTTGCTTTTTAATGGGACTACCCAATTGTTTAAGTGTATTATTCGACTCAAACTCAAACAGTCTAAACTCTATTTCATGAGAACTGGAAACAAAGCCAGCAAAAGTGGGATGCACTGAAGCGGTTTGACCAACATAAGTCTGAGGTGCCAGGAGTGTCAGGGGTATTGCTTCACCTGGACATCCCCTAGGACCTCCAGTTCGGGAATAGTCACTAGTAGGTTTTCGATCACGTGGTGTAAAACGAGCAGTAGTGTCGGAAGAGTCACTAGCAGGTTCTCGATCACGTGGTGTAAAACGAGCAGTAGTGTCGGAAGAGTCACTAGCAGGTTCTCGATCAGGTGGTCTATATTCAGCTATAGCAGATGGCACAAACAATAGTAACAAACTGAGGGTACAGCTAGTTACTAGTCTGTAATTAATAGGTTTGTTAAGGAATCCTAAACCTTGAGTAGTCATACTATTCGGAGATTGTAATATTTTATTGTTTACGACGACTTTTATAATCTGTTAATTGCCACGTTATTTCACATAACGTTCCTTTAGGAAAAAGAGAATCACGTCTAAAATCACCTCCCAAACTTTTCGCAACATTTTTGAGTAACTGTGTCCCTTTGCTTTCAGTTAATGAGGAAATACCAGAACCATTATCTTTTATGCTCAAAGTGTACCACCCTTGATTCTCTTTACCAGTAGCTTCGACACGTTTTACTCCTTTAGCGTGTTTTCCAACATTGCACAAAGCTTCTTCGAGAAATAGGCATAGTTCTTGTCTTTGTTCAAGGTTCAAGTATTTTTCATCAATGGGATCAAATGCACGGATTTTTACCTTCATAGTTTTTAAATACTCCAAGTCATCACGTTCCAATGTACTGGTATATACTTGATAAAAAAGCTCATGAATAGAACGTTTTAACTCTAACTTTAAACCACTTCCTAATCTTAGACTTTCTTTTGTAGTTAGTGCTTCTAGATTCAGATACTCGCCAATTTCTCTGATTTCATGATTGAGTTTCTCTAATTGCAATAGTAATTCTTCTTGTGTTGCATCT
>NZ_JAAHHX010000677.1:0-1508 GCF_010672065.1 Moorena sp. SIO4A1
TCTTCAACCTTCAACCTTCAACCTTCAACCTTCAACCTTCAACCTTCAACCTTAACTATTAACATTAGAATTAACTATTAAACAAGTATTTGTAACGTTTCGATTAGAAAATTTTGATTAAAGTTTCCTTTAGTTATATAGGCATTAGCCCCCGCTTCGACCCCTTTTTTCTTATGTTCATCGGAAGCCAAAGATGTTACCAGAATTATGGGTAATTCGTTATACTCTTGATGCTTACGAATTCTAGCAGTTAGGGAAAATCCGTCTAGATTGGGCATTTCCACATCAGATATTACGGCATCAAAGTGACGGGTGTTTAATTTGTTATAGCCATCTAATCCATCTACAGCTGTCACTACTTCATACCCAGCCCTTTCTAGTATCCGTTTTTCTTGGGTGCGAACGGTAATCGAGTCATCTACTAGGAGAATTACTGGCGTGGTTTCAACGATTTCCCTTAGTTTGGTTGAGACTGTGGATGTGGTTGGCTGATAGGATTGCAATGATGTGAGCAAATCTGGAGGGTTAAGAATCATGCAAACTTCCCCTGTACCGAGAATAGTTGCTCCACTGACATTACGCACCCGCTTTAATAACTGACTCTGAGGTTTGATCACCACCTCTTGAGTATCCAAAAGGTCATCGATAAACAATCCGAATTGTTCCTCTGCCACCTTAAGCAGGATACATGGTCGCCGATCGCTTTTTTGTTGCTTAAGTGTGGCGATAGAGGTATAACCAATCGAGTTAGACAACTCCAGCAAATCAGCTAGGTTTGCTACAGCAATAGCTTGACCGTCTAAGGCGATGGTTTCTCGACCTTCAATCGTAAATATTTGCTCCCGGGAAACTAGTAAAGTCGTTTCCACAAACTCAATCGGTAGCCCATGGATAATCCCGTGAACATCGACCAGCAGTACATTAGCAGTGGACAGGGTTGTGCGTAGCTGGAGGCGAAAGGTACATCCAAGACCAGGGGTTGATTCGATCTCGATATTGCCGTTAAGCTGCTCAACCTTGGTGCGTAGGACATCTAAGCCGATTCCTCTGCCAGAAATTTCTGTAATAAATGTCCGGGTTGAAAAGCCAGGAGCTAAGATCAGGTCGTTAATCTGTCTGGGAGTCATTAGTTCCAGTTCTTCGTTTGTGCAGAGTCCACGCTGGACAGCAGTTTGCTTAATTTTCTCGATATCTAATCCTCGTCCATCATCTACTACTTCAATAACAATGGTGTTGCTTCTTTGGTAGCCCCTCAACCAAATCGTGGCCGCAGCAGACTTGCCAAGTCTTTCTCGTTCAGTGGGAGTTTCAATGCCATGGTCGATGGCGTTGCGAACTATGTGCATCAAGGGGTCTTTGATTTCTTCCAGGATGCCTTTGTCAGCAGTGGTTTCTCCTCCTTCGATGATTAATTCGACCTCTTTTGATTGTTGTCTGGCTAAATCCCTTACCATACGGGGAAATAACTGAAACACAGTGAAGAGGGGGAGAAGCCGGAGGGTGCGAAT
>NZ_JAAHHX010000678.1:0-1504 GCF_010672065.1 Moorena sp. SIO4A1
ATCTCGAACAACTTGTAAAAATTGCTCAAGAGTAGGACAAGGATTAGTAATACGCCATGCGATCGCGCTCCACAATCTCTGCAGTAGAAGGTTCTACTGAGCGATAGACTACCCCATCTCGACGAAAACGTCTGATCGAATTGGGTAATAGAGCAATTCCCATACCTGCTGCCACAAATCCCAACATCAGTTGGGTTTCATTGGTTACCTGACTCACCTCAGGAGTAAAGCCAGCCTGGTGACAGACACGAATCACCGCCGAATATAAACCACATTGATCAGTATTTAATCCCAGAATAAACGGTTCATCCTGGAGTTGCTGTAGTTGTACCTGATCTTGACTAGCTAGGGGATGAGTTTCAGATACTGCTAACACCAACGGTTCTCGTAGAATCGTCTCCAGCATCAGTGATTCATCCACCTTGCGAGGCACAATAAAACCCAAATCAATCCGTTGCTCCAACAATGCCTGAAGTTGTTCCCCAGTTGACATTTCCTTAGCCACAATGTGTACATCAGGGTATTGCTGCTTATAAGTTTGAATCGATAGCGGGACAATATCAGCTGAAGAAAACCCCTCAAACCCCAAGATAATCTGGCCAATTTCCCCACGACTAGCTCGCTGAGTAACTTGAACACCCAAATCCACCTGCTTCAGGATCCTTCGCGCCTCTAACACCAACGCCCTACCAGCTTCAGTTAGTTGAATCTGGGGCTTGGTACGATGAAAAAGTTGTACCCCCAAGCTTTCCTCAAGGCGTTTAATTTGACGACTCAAAGGCGGTTGAGCAATATGAAGCCGCTCTGCAGCTCGCCCAAAATTCATCTCTTCCGCCACGACCAGAAAAGTCTTAAGATGATTAAGTTCAATGTTAGATAGCATCAATCATACCTTTCGAGGTATCAAGTCCCTCCAAAAATGATATTAGACAAAATTAACATTACTAACTAAGCTAGTAATATAAGCTTATATGGAGTAAAAACATGAAGTAATTTATAGAATCAACTGTGTTACCAAATTCTAGAATTAGTAAGGGTAATATATCCTAGTTAATAGGTAATTTATCAAATTATAGTTGAGATGATAAAGGTAGTAATTAACTGCGAATAAATTGCTTATTTATTCAACACTATCTATTCAAGTTTTGCTTGGTATTGATATCTAGTTTGACTGGGTGGTGTGTTACGGGACGGGCTTTCCCAACCCTTACGAGCAGGCGTAAAATGAGTTCGAGCCCTTCGGTGGTGCGTTACGGGGCTACTGGCTACGAAGTTGAATATGATGGCAAGGCGCGCCCCTAACGCACCCTACACACTAATATTAACCGTCAACCGTCAACCTTGGCCAAAGGCCACGCTACGCGAACAACCTGTCAACCTGTCAACCTTCAAACCGTCAACTGTCAACCTTGGCCAAAGGCCACGCTACGCGAACAACCAAACAACCTTCAAACCTTCAACCTTGGCCAAAGGCCACGCTACGCGAACAACCAGTTAACCTTGA
>NZ_JAAHHX010000679.1:0-1502 GCF_010672065.1 Moorena sp. SIO4A1
CCGTAACAATTCCTTCACCAACAGAAGCAGCCGACAGTCCCTGGCAGATGCAGGGTGCAGGGGATTTCAACAGTGATCAACAACAGGATATTATCTGGCGTAATACCTCTACTGGTGAAACTGGCATCTGGTTGATGGCAGGATCGGTGTTTCAGAATGCCGTTTCCATCACCCCAACTCCAGACCTGGACTGGGAAATTCGTGGCACTGAAGATTTTAACAGTGATCAACAACAGGATATTATCTGGCGCAATACCTCCACTGGGGAAAATAAAGTCTGGCTAATGAATGGCACCACTGTGGCTGAGGAAGTGTTCATTCAATCGGAACCAGTCACTAGTATTTGGGAAATGAGGGCAGCGGGAGACTTGGATGGAGATGGTGATGGGGATATTATCTGGCGCAATACTGAAGAGCAAACTATTTACTATTGGAGGATGGAAGGGACTCAGTACATTGAATCAGTGTTAATCGAGTCACCAATCAGTAGTGGTCAGCAGGTAATCCATGGAACCCTCGACATCGATGATAATGGTTTCGATGATATCTTATGGCGCAATCTCGACGATGGACAAAATAGTGTCTGGCTGATGAATGCCAATGGCTTCGATCGCCTGGAGAGGCTTGAGCCACTAACTGATACTAGTTGGCAAAGTTATCTTTAAAATAGCAAAGGGAACAGAGAGTAGGGAGTAGGGAGTAGGGAGTAGGGAGTAGGGAGTAGGGAGTAGGGAGTAGGGGGTGGGGTGCTTACAAGGGTAGGTTTTTTACAAAGGGGCGAGTAGGTACTTTTATTAGGTATCAACTTCTATCCATATGTATCAAAATACACCATCAATTTCTGTAAATTTATACCCATATGTATCAAAATACACCATGATTTCCGGGATAATTCTCCCCATTTCCCGCTTTTCCCGACTCCCGATTCCCGATTCCCGACTCCCGACTCCCGACCCAAATGTAAAAAACCTACCCCTGTGAGGGGGTGGGGTGTGGGGCATAAGAAAGCGATGCAGAGGTGCTCCGTGCTCCCTAAAAACCCAGAACGAAAGTACCTAACAGCAATTGCAAACCGCTGTAAATGTAGAGATACAGGGTTTTTCATAACTATTAGCTACACATAATTTTTCCCTATTCCCTATTTCCTATTCCCTGTTACCTTTGCTATATATAGCCATCAATTTTAAATATTTAGGAAAGTTAAAAATTTATAAATTTATTTTTTTTGTTCAGGACTTATCTAAAACTGGACTCAAAACCCTATCACTGTGAGCGCTATCAATCCAAATCACGTAGTATAAGGCTTTATTAAAAAAATATTAAATTAGATTTATTGCCTAAGTAATGTTTATAATAAAACCTAGTGTTGGATTACTTAATGGATTAGTTTTCGATGAAAGATAAACTCAATATTTTCATATTAGTTGTTTTCTGGATAGCTATCTGTATTTTGTGAACCAAAATTGAATACTTGTATAAAGTATATATCAAGTAGATTTTGA
>NZ_JAAHHX010000068.1:0-33836 GCF_010672065.1 Moorena sp. SIO4A1
GGGAGGGCGATTCACCTTGGAGGCGTATATCATTAAGTATTCACTTTCAGGCAATTGACCTTTTTCCCTTACCCAGAGAGGTTTTCATCCCAATTCTGGCCGATTACGGCTACACATCAATAGTGGCTCGGACTGAAATTTACATGCATATTGGCTTCACACAGAAAGTGCAGTGAAACAGTACCCAAAAGGGTACTGTCAGCATTACCTATTATTAAGGAATAATAGCCAATTAAGCCGTTACTACCAACTCAACATGGCTTATACATGTAGCAGTTTGCAGCCATCGTCATGGTTCGCCGACCAAGACACTCAGCTCATGTGGCAAATGGTGAACTATGACCTTCACCTTTAAAGTCTTACCCAGGGAAATGCATTAACTGAGGCTTCCACTCCAATCAAAAAACTAGCTATAGCGTTCAGGTGTGACAAGCAGCCTTGTCAGCCTTCAGTGGTGCTCACTTCATCGGTGCATTGATCCTGGCTAGTGCCTAATTCCCATCCCCCGATAATTACAGATTACATCCATTGTGGATAAAGGGATAAACTATGGAATTTGATCTGATAATTATTTTTTTATCATTGTTTTTTGCTCAAAGCTTTATGCAAGCTTTATCAAAGCTTTATAGAGTTAAAATTTTAGTAAATTTTTATTTCGTGAAAGCGATAAATTTTAGATAACCACTATTGTAGTGATAAGTAGTCGGAGCAAAGTTTTAAAAATTATGTTGATTTTGTAAATTTTTATTCCATCGGGTTGGTTCAAATATGGTAAAGAAAGTTTGGAAAATTGATTAATGGTAAAAGGTTTATTTTGATCAGACTAGTTATATAATTGTTTGTGAGATATAATTCAGACATCAATACCAAGAGTTGATTCAACTATTCTTGAACGAATAATTACTTAAATCAAGGTTAAAACTATCTGTCTTGGAACTGTAAGTTGATTGCGATCGCTTAAGTCTTGGGGTCTATATAGGGTTTCTAGCTCATTAGTAAGCAGTCAGCCGTCAGCCGTCAGCCGTCAGCCGTCAGCTTTTAGCTCACGCTACTTGAAGTGCCGTCAGCCTTGAGCTTATAGCACATCAAGTAGCTTGGCACAGGCTTTGGCCTTGGCCTTTGGCCACGCTACGTGAATGGCCACGCTGTGCGAACGAGGCTGGGACGTATCCCATAGGCTGATAGCTGATAGCTGATTACTGACCGCTGATAGCTGATAGCTGAATGCTTAAGCTCATTAACCCCAATGCTCATTGCTCATAACATCAAAAAATACTCCGATCCTTTTGATATAGTGGTTGATGGATGAAATACCCAAGACCACGCTGTATCGATCTTTGCTGCTGTTTCCTGTTCCCTGATCCGACCTTTTCTAAGCCCAATCGCCCAGGGCTATAGGTTTTGGTGACCTATAGTTTTGACGACAAAAAAAACTCCAGTTGTTAATCTCGACGGAGTATAGGTCTGCTTTGTTTTAACTTACCCAAAAATCAGGATAAATTGTCTATACCATCTGCAGCAAGCAACCTTGGTGTTACAGATTCAATCAATGTTAAAAATGCCCAATTTAGGGCTGTGGTAAATATAAAACAGATTGATATGAATAACGCTCAAGATACAGAAGCCAAAATTTATCAAAGTCATTATTTAACAGCCTTCCAACGCAAACTGCTCCAAAAAAGCCTAGAACAGGATTTACATGAGTCCTACCGTCAGCGGATTCAAATTATGTTATTGGCAGATCAGGGCAAATCTCAAACGGAAATTTGTCAAACCTTGGGGTGTTGTGCCGCAACAGTAAGACATTGGATGCATATCGCTCGTAGTGGGATGGCTCACCAATGGCAGGATTGTCCCATTGGTCGCCCCAAGGCAGTCAATGACGAGTATTTAGACCGTTTGAAAGAACTGATTAACCAGAGTCCCCGGGATTATGGTTATTCCTTTCAGCGCTGGACAGTGAATTGGTTGAACAAACATCTGGCAAAAGAATTGGGGATTGAAGTCAGCAATCCCCACCTACAACGATTGCTCAAGGAGATGGGATTATCGACTATACCAACACGGAGAAAGGTTAACTCCCCTAACGGACGGGAAAACGATGGTCACAGCATCTTAATTTCTGACCTGAAATCCGCTAATAACTCCGAATCCAATAGTTTTTGGTTATTCAATCCCAGCAACATGGCATAAGATGATGGTTCGACATACATCTACATCTAATCCACTGATTTCCCCTGAGCAGCTCGCCCATACTCTAGGGCATCCTCTTTCAGAACTAGAGGTATCACGCTGTCTCAAACAAATAAAATATCGCGAGCCAACGGTAGGTCAATTTTGGCAGTCAACAGACGCCGAGGCTGGCGTCTATATTGTGATTTCCGGAAAGGTCAGACTGATTAATAGCGCGGGGGAGTTAATTACCAATCTAGAAGCTGGAGCTTCCTTTGGGGAGTGTACTTTCTTTCCAGAAGAGTCTTTTGAGCCTTACTCAGCCAGAGCTTCCCTCAAAACCAAGCTCTGTTATCTAACTCCGGAACTGTTATTTCCCCTAATTAGTAAACATCCCCAAATTCGCGAGCATTTTTATCGTCAGGCTCAAGGGCAAAATTCCCTGCTGATGCCGTCGGAGAGTGCTTTGGGAGAGGGGGAGAAAGGGAGAATAACGGAAGGTGCGGGAGTGGGACAGAAGAAAGATATCCCCACCTCAGGAGACCAAAAGCCCAAGCAAACCGTTAGGAAAGCTTACTTTCCTAGCCCTACTCAAAGGGTTGGTCATTTGTGGCAGCGAGTGATCCGACGCTATCCGTTTTTTGCCCAACAAAGTGGTTCTGACTGCGGTGCTGCCTGTCTGGTGATGATCGGTCGTTATTGGGGGAAACGATTCAGTGTTAACCGCTTGCGAGATATCTCTAATGCCGACCGTAATGGCGCTTCATTGCGGGGACTATCAGCGGCTGCCGAAAGTATTGGCTTTTCCACTCGACCGGTGAAAGCTAGTCTGGATCGACTGGCAAAACAACAGCTACCTGCTATTGTCCACTGGGACTGGGGGGGTGACGAAAATAGTTATAAAGCAGACAGGGCAAGCGATCTAGCTCTCATTCCTCGTAAATAATACTTCTGTTTATTACGATTAAGCTTCATTAATTATTGTATTAAATCAATAAGTTAATAACTAAACTTGACCCAAGTTTGAGCATGTAAGCCTATATAAAAACTACTGTGTCGTCTTTGTAAACGACCAGATTCTTTTACTCTACCAACATATTTATGAATTCCTTTACGTTTAATTTTTTGTCCGTGAAGAGTAGCAGAAGTATAAGCTATTGTTATCAATAAAATTAAGGAAATCAACCGATTATCTGAGACATTAGTGTCTTCTAAGTTATAGCAACCTGTTTTAAAATCTCTAAACATTTGCTCAATATTAAACCGTTTTTTATAAGCAGCAATTGCCAAGTCTAACGACTTTAAATTTGTGAGAATAAACCAGGGTTATTTTGGGGCAAATCCTGAAATATTTTTTTTCAATTTTGCGGCCAAATTAAAACGGGGTAATCCCTTAGTTTTCGTAACTTTGATTCCTTTAAAAAACAACGAAGTTCCTGGGACTAATTCTAAAGAATCTAAATCTGTCCAAATTTTTTTTTTCAATTTCAATAAATTAATTTTTTTTAAGACGTAGACAAAAGTCTGCATCCTTTTGTGACAACCAGTTTGCCAGCCTGACAGAACAAAATTCTCTATCTCCCAATAGGCAGATTCTATAATCTTTAAAAATCGGCATTATTTTTGATATATGAGTTGTTTGTTCCTTAAAATTACTACTGCCTAATTTTGGCATCAAAGTAAAGTAAACTGGAAAAGCTCTTTTGTCCCAAATCAGGCTAGTTACTAAAAGGTTTATTTTACCCCAATTTGTCCGATCACTTGCTATATAAACTAGGTCATTTTTTTCGGCGTTCGCCGACGCTACGCGAACAAAATATGTTTATAGTAAATTAGATAGAATAGGAAACCAAATATTTTCAAAATTTAAAGTTGGCAAAGATAAAAAGCGCTGTAGTCTTTTTCTTATACTTTCAAACTTTATTCCAAGAGGTAAAGCATTGGCTAATTTTTCAATGGCTTTCTCTTTTGATTGATTGTAGTAGAATAACTACAATATTTGCTAAAATATAATTACGATCCTTTAGTTTAAATTTTAGATGGTTTTGATATAATAAGGGTAACATTTTCAACAGATAGGTCTTATTGACAATGAAAGACCTATCTTTTTCTACCACAGATCGTTACACTCTTGACGTATCAATCGTTTCAATCGCTATCGTCGCCCCCCCAGCCACTGGGAAGGAAAACACTTTATTGTTGTTTATGAAATCACCAACAAGCATGTGGTAATTGCTGACCCTGGTATTGGTCAAAAAACTCTGAGCCACCAGGAATTCAAAGCAGATTGGACTGGTTATGCACTGCTACTGGAACCTACAGCACTCCTGAAGGATACCAAAGAGAGTAAGACGTCTTTATGGCAATTTTTTGAGTTGGTAAAGCCTCACAGTTTCGTGTTGCTGGAGGTGTTTATTGCTTCCCTAATTATCCAGATATTTGGTCTGATTACACCCATATTTACCCAGATAATTTTAGACCGAGTGGTGGTGCAAAGGAGCACCCTCACCCTAACCGCTGTCGGGTTAGGATTGCTAATGTTTAGTCTGTTCCGGGTTGCGATTACCGGGTTGCGGCAATATTTGCTTGACCACACCGCAAATAAGGTAGACCTAGCACTGATTGTCGGGTTTATTAGCCATACCTTGCGATTACCTTTAGGTTTCTTTGAGTCTCGTTTTGTCGGAGATATTACCTCCCGGATTCAGGAAAATCGTAAAATTGAGCGGTTTCTCACCGGTGAGGCGTTATCTATCCTGCTAGATTTACTAACAGTTTTTATCTATGTGGGTTTGATGTTTTGGTACAGTTGGAAATTGGCGCTGCTAATCTTAGTAATTGTACCACCCTTTTTCCTGCTGGCGTTGATTTATACACCATTTTTAAAACGAATTTCTCGGGAAGTCTTTCATGCGATCGCAAAAGAAAGTAGTTATCTGATTGAAGTGCTTTCTGGTGTCCGCACTGTCAAGTCTACAGCAGTTGAGCAAACCGTACGCTGGCATTGGGAAGAGTTATTAAATAAAGAAGTTAAAACTAACTTTTCTGGGCAAGTGATTAGCAATCGACTCCAGATTTTCAGCAATACCATCGAGGGGTTAGCCACTACCGCACTGCTCTGGTTTGGGGCATGGTTGGTGATTCAAAATCAGCTTACCATTGGGCAATTGGTGGCTTTTAATATGTTGCTGGGTCAGGTGATCAGGCCTTTCCAGCGGCTGACGCTACTGTGGAATGAATTTCAGGAAGTGGTGATTGCTATGGAGCGCATCAATGATGTGCTGGATTACCAACCAGAAGAAAATTTGCACCATCAAGCACGGCAATCATTACCTGAGTTGCGCGGTCACATTCGCTTTGATCAGGTCACCTTCCGCTATCACCGAGAAAGTGATACCAATGTCCTGGAAAATCTTAGTTTTGAGGTAAAACCAGGGCAAATGGTCGCCCTAGTGGGGCGCAGTGGTTCCGGGAAAAGCACGATTTCCAAGCTGATGTTAGGGCTGTATCTTCCCTCAGATGGGAAGGTGTTGATTGATGGGCAGGATATCACCAGTCTTTCCTTAGGCTCCTTGCGCCAGCAAATTGGTGTGGTGGATCAAGATACCTTTCTGTTTGGAGGGACAATTCGAGAAAACATCAGTCTGGCTTATCCCTCAGCCACCTTAGAAGAAATTATGGCAGCAGCAAAACTGGCCGGTGCTGATGAATTTATCCAAAAATTGCCCATGGGCTATGAAACCGAGATTGGGGAGGGAGGAGGGATGTTGTCTGGGGGACAGCGACAGCGTTTAGCCATTGCTCGCGCCCTCTTGGGAAATCCCCACCTATTAATTTTCGATGAAGCCACCTCCCACCTGGATGCAGAATCCGAGCGGATTATTCAGACCAATCTCAATACTATTCTCAAAAACCGCACCACCCTAGTGATTGCTCACCGTCTTTCTACCGTACGGAAAGCTGACCTGATTTTAGTGCTCGATAGAGGGGTATTGATTGAAAGCGGTACTCACGAAGACTTAATGGCAAAGCGAGGACATTATTTCTATCTGAATCAGCAGCAGTTATAGGGGAGGGAATAGGGAACAGGGAACAGGGAACAGGGAATAGGGTGTGGGGTGTGGGGTGTAGGGTGTGGGAAAAAATTCGTTGATTACTCTTGCCTTTTGCCTCTTGCCTTTTGCCTTTTGCCTGCTCCCTGCTCCCTGCTCCCTGCTCCCTATTCCCTGCTCCCTACTCCCTGCTCCCTGCTCCCTGTTCCCATCAATCCTATGTTCACAACTCAAATACCAAAGCTATATGCCTGAAAATCATACATTGAACGGACATAGTCCGACTCAAACTATTCCAGACCAGCGTCCCTATCAGGAGTTACTCACCGAAGAAACCACTCCTCAAGCTAGGAATGAGCAAGCACTCCAGGGTCATGAATGGTCTTATGCTACTAAGGAACTGCTTGATACATTACCCCAGGTTTGGACAAGGGGATTACTGTATTTTTTGATGGTATTTATGGGTGTTGCCTTACCTTGGGCGATCTTCGCTCAGGTGGATGAGACGGGAAAAGCCAGAGGAAGATTGGAACCTACGGGGGAAACTATCAAACTTGATGCTCCAGTGGCAGGAACGGTAGCAGCAATTAAGGTCAAAGAAGGGGAATTGGTAACGGCTGGTCAAACCTTACTAGAACTGGAATCCGAGTTAGTTAGCACTGAACTTCAGCAGGAACAAAAAAAATTAGAAGGGCAACAGAATCGCCTGAATCAATTAGAGGTGCTGAAAAACCAATTGATACTAGCTCTGCGTACCCAGGAGCAACAAAACCAAGCTCAAGAGTTAGAAAAACAGGCGCAAGTCGAGCAAGCACGGCAGAATCTGGAAGCGTTCAAGTTCGGCTACAGTTTACAAAAAGAAGAACTATTAGCACAAATAGAGCAAGCCCGAGGGGCGATAGACTCTAGCAAGGTTGCCTATGAATTAGAAACCATTCGTTTAGAAAGTGCTGAGGAAAAAATTCCCCGTTACAAAAACGCTTATGAAGAAGGGGTTTTGTCAAAAGAACGCTTTTTAGATGTGCAACAGTCAGCCAAAGAAGCCCAGAAAACTATCATCAGAACTGAATTAGACATAAAACAAGCTCAGTCTCGCCTGAAAGAGCAACAAGGTAGTTATGAAAAGACCATTCATCAAGCATCGGCTGATATTAAACAAGCTCGCCTGCGCTTGCAAGAGCAAGAACGGAGTTATAAAACTTTGGTTCATTCGGGTAAGCTGGCGTTACTCAAAAGTGAGGAACAACTGAAGAATATAGAAACCCAAATTACTACCCTCCAAGCCGAACTATCTCAGAATAAAAGTCAGATTAAATCCTTGGAAATTCAGTTAAATCAAAGGATGTTAGCGGCCCCGATCGAGGGAATCGTGTTTCAGTCCCCTATCAAAAGTGCCGGGGCTGTGGTGCAACCTGGAGATACTATAGTCGAGATTGCCCCAAAAGAGTCCTTCCTTTCCCTGCGGGCGCAGATCGCTATTTCAGAAAGTGGCTCCTTACGGGAAGGAATGGCAGTAAAAATGAAGTTTGATGCTTATCCTTTTCAAGACTATGGGGTAGTAGAAGGAAAGGTAATCAAAATTTCTCCAACCTCCAAGCTTACAGAGACGGAGCAGGGTAAAGTGCCTACTTATGACCTAGAAATTAAACTAAATAAAACCTGTATGCCCACACCACAGGAATGTATTGCTCTCCGCCCAGGGGACACCGCAACCGCAGAAGTAATTGTCCGCCAGCGTCGGATTATGGATTTAATCCTGGATCCCTTTAAGAAGTTGCAGCAGGGGGGTTTGGAATTGTAGTTTAGTTATCATTGCTAGAGATCAATGCTGAGGTTAACTATTTTTGAGTTGTCGGTTTTTATTAGTCAAATCAAAGAGGACAAAAATCATGTCAAAATCTATCACTATTAATGCTGAAGATATTCTAGATCAAGTCAAGCTATCTTTAAAAACTTCTGATATTGTAGAAGCAATTATTACCCGTCAAGTAATAGCAAATGCAGTAGAAGAGGCTGGAATCAAGATAGAAACTGAAGAACTTCAGGAAATGGCAGACAAATACCGAATAATGCATCAACTTCATAGTGCAGAGGATACCCATGCCTGGATGAAACAAAATAATTTGTCTCTAGATGATTTTGAACAATTGGTTTATAATCATGCCCTTTCCACAAAATTAGCTGTTCATTTGTTTGCAGATAAAATTGAACCCTATTTTTATGAACAGAAATTGGATTATGATGGTGTGGTGATGCATGAAGTGATTTTTGATAATAAAGATTTAGCTTTAGAATTATTTTATGCTATTGGCGAAGGAGAAATGAGTTTTTATGATGTTGCTCATCAATACATCGAAGATAAAGACTTACGTCGTAAAGGTGGATACCGAGGGATATTATATCGTCAGGATTTGAAGCCGGAGATTTCTGCTGCTGTTTTTGCTGCTAAACCTCCCCAGGTGATTAAACCGATTGTGAGTTCTAAAGGAGTACATTTAATTTTTGTGGAGGAGATTATTGAAAGGCAATTAGATAATTGGCTCCGCAATAAAATTGCTACTGATCTATTTAATGACTGGATAAATAGATCCCTTTATCAATTCAAATCTGTTACAAATATTGAAATCGTTCAACTCACTCCCCAAAATGCTTCTTAAATAAGAAGTATAGCAGAAGCGTTTAATAGTTTAAACCTTCAACGCTTCTGTAGAGCAACTTGTGGTAGACATAGAACGGTCTCGATTGTAAACAAGACCGTTCTGTTTAAAAAATCTTGCCTAAATGTCTTAAGGACTGGATAATCATCGGTAAATGCTTTTCCTAGGTATCTTTTGAGGATTTATGGAAAACTTGGTATAGTTTAAGCAAAATTTTAATATTTTTATTTAGCCTCTATTTTATAAAAAATTAGGCTATTTGTCTAGGGTTTTAACTATCATTAAACATTTTTGCTTTTAGAGGTATACCCCATCCGCCTTATTACGGGTGGGGTAAAGTGTATTTTAGTCTTGCTGAAATCTGCTACAAATCTATCCGATAAAGCGGACTTCGTTAGTATCTATAGCTGTTAAATCCAATTGCTATATACCTTTGTTACTACCATTCCAGACAAAAACCACTCCACAATATTCTCAATTTGAATCCTCCTAATGTATTCATCATTTCTTGCTCTGTTACATCATGCATATAGCTTTCATAATCCAAGAAAAGGTCAGCACCAGCAGGACGTAAATCAGAAATTTGAATGTTAGCCATTTGAGTTTTTCTCCAATAATGAATGTGTGTTATTTACCAGGAATCAATTAGTAATTTTTTATTCCTGTCTTAATCCTATTCAAAATAATTTCGTGTGTCTATTATTTTTAGATATTATTCATGCTAAAGCAAAAACACTTTTGTCATTAAATTAGATGTCATTACCTTCCGCTAAACCTATTCATAGCTCACAAGTAACCTATAAATAACTTTTCCCACTATTCTGATAGTTAACCTCTCTCTAATTTAGTGAATAAACTAAAACAGTTATGTCCACAAAACTAGTGGAGCTGATAAAAACCATAAAAAAAAGCCCAAGATTACTCTTGGACTAAAAGACTAAGATTAGTTTCTAGCACGTTTCAATTAGCTAAGGCACTTTCGTCCTAGGTTGATACAGTCAACATTTTCCCTATTGTGATTAAATTGACAAAGGAATTGGATTACCTCCTACTGTATCCAGTGGGAGAGACTTCACGGGGACTACCTCAAACCCAGCATCCAGAATTCCAGAGTAGCTTCCAATTGCCTCCAAGGCATTGACATTTTCTGAGGCAGTGCCAAAGGTTTCCATCACCTTGAAGTCCGTATCCCAAAGGTGACCACCATGTTTCAGGAAATCAGCTGAGCCGGAACCCCGTTCCCAAACCCAGATTTCACCACCATCGAGACCCGCTTCTTCAATGGGATCGATGCTGAACATAATCCAGTTATTCCCAGATGTCATCATCGCATCCAGATTAACTAAGTCAGCAAACTCGTCATCTACACCAATAGCGTTGGCAATTTCCTGTTGAGTATATAAGGCGCTTGTGGTGCCATCGGAATTATAGTTATAAACGGCGACTTTGGGGTCTCCATAAATCGAGAAGCGATTAGCATCTCTCCCTCCCCATAATTCCAAGGCGTCCACATCGGTAACCCCTAAATCGATACCGGGGCCTGGCTGATCAATTTGGTTAGCAGTTGCCCAAATATTGTTGGCACCTGTGGGAGTTTCATAGTAAATCTTATCATCAAAACTGGTGGAAAACACCAGGG
Source organism: Moorena sp. SIO4A1 (assembly GCF_010672065.1). Lineage (NCBI taxonomy): Bacteria > Bacillati > Cyanobacteriota > Cyanophyceae > Coleofasciculales > Coleofasciculaceae > Moorena > Moorena sp. SIO4A1. The sequence goes on from NZ_JAAHHX010000068.1 coordinate 10,521, forward strand.
TTGCTTGGTTGTTGATGACAGGATAGAAAAAAGCATCCCCAGAGTTGGCCATGGCATCCACTTGACCACGAATGCCATAATCGAAGCCATCCGTGGTATTCCCATTGCCGAACCAATTGAGAGTTTGTCCGGGGTCAGGATTTCCATTAGTGTTTTTATCCACACTGTTAGAATATTCCTTCCCGCCAACCAGTTTTAGGGAGGACACCGTATCAACGTCGGGAACTATAAAATCACTCAATGACAAAACTTTGTCTTTGAGATCGAGAGTGAAGGACTTTTCGCCATCAGAGAAGATTGTCTTTGACGTCACTCGATCCAAGGACTTCACTGATTCAGAATCAGAGGGCTTCAAGACAGGGACATCGCTTACTGAAATTTTATCAGGTATCAATTTTTTGTTGAACCTCCACTAATAAATGGGTGTTGTTTACTAGGAATCAATTAGTAATTTTTTATTCCTCTTGGGATAATACTTATATTAATTGAGTTTGTTGAGTTTTTGCCTAATTTATTGATGTCATAAGTAAACCTTTTTTGTCATAAAGTTATATGTAGTTATAGCAAATTAGCTTAGGTAAAAAGTCGTAGGTTTTAGGGAGCAGGGAGCAGGGAGCATGTCAACTTTGTAATTAGGTAGATAGATCCCCCCTAACCCCCCTTAAAAAAGGGGGGAATTAGATTGAAAAGTCCCCCTTATTAAGGGGGATAATGGGGGATCTGAATCAGGGATTAACAAAACTGACATGCACCCCTCGGGAGCAGGGAGCAGCGATGCAGCGCGGTCTTGGGGGAAACCCCCATGAGCGACTGCATCAAGACGGGAGCAGGGAAAAAATCTTGTGTACCTCATAGGAGAGACAATTGTTATATCTCTAATTTAGGGAATCAACTAAAACAATTATGTCAACAAAACTAGTGGAGCTGATAAAAACGATAAAAAGCTGACGCACAAATGCTTACTTTTTTGTAAGTATTCAGCCGTCAGCCGTCAGTGGTCAGTGGTGAGCTGATTTTATGTAAGTATTCAGCCGTCAGCCGTCAGCCGTCAGCCGTCAGCCTTCAACCTAATGCAGCGTGCGCCTAGGGCATAAGCTTAATGCTGATAGCTGATAGCTAATAGCTCATAACTGATAGCTGATAGCTGATAGCACCTCAAGTAGCGTGCGCGTAGCGCTAATCGCTGATAGCTGATAGCTGAATGCTTACGATTTTCTTCAAAGGTGCCCGTAGCGCATTAGCTGATAGCTGATAGCTGATAGCACCTCAAGTAGCGTGCGCGTAGCGCTAATCGCTGACCTTTTTATTAACCCTAAAACTTCCCAAAAAAAACTTTTTTAAAACCATTGACAACAATAACTATAATCATTAAAATAATCAGTGTAAACAAAATTAAATTCTGAGTTATGTCACAACAATTCAGCCAAAACTTCAAGAAACAACCTGCTCAGCACACTCTCAAAGGTTCTCGTCAATCAGTCATCTATAGTATGCAGATGCTTTACTCCCTAGGCTATGCAGAAATTGCGGAATGGACCCCTCTGGAACCCACTGATGTTCCAGGGGAAGTGATCACTACAATAACCAAGTATTGGTTGTTGCCATAACACCTTAAACGTTTGGGGGGATTTCCCCCCTGGCCAAGGTTTTGGTCTGCTTCTGTAGCATAGCCTTTGGCCAATCAGATCAGAGCAGGTTAGGTTTGCTAATTTTGTGACATAAAAAATTGAAATAGCCGTGGATAGTATTTCTACGGCTATTTTTTTTTATTTTGGGACTTATAGAAAAAGGGAACAGGGAACAGGGAACAGGGAATAGGGGGAAAATTCTGTGTACCTGATAGTTATGAAAAACGCTGTATGTCTAAGGAACTAAACTAAAACAGTTATGTCCACAAAACTATTGGAGCTGATAAAAACCATAAAAAATAGCCCAAGACTACTCTTGGACTAAAAGACTAAGATTAGGTTCTAGCACTTCTCAATTAGCTAAGGCACTTTTGTTGTAGGTTAATAAGTAACTATTTTGAGATTGTAACTAAATTAATAAAATAACGGCATCGGCTCCGATCGTATCCAGTTCGCGAGGTTCGACGGGGATTAACTCAAACCCAGCATCCACAATTCCAGAGTAGTTTGCGATCGCTTCCAAGCCATTGATATTTTCTGACGCAGTTCCAAAGGTTTCCATCACCTTGAAGCTGGTATCCTAAACATCGACTGACTCCCTAATCAGAAGCTTAGGCAATATTTATACCTAAGCATTCAGCTATCAGCCGTCAGCTAATCAACGGGAGGTAGTAAACAAGCACCGGGGGTGCTGGTACGGCTGGTTGAAAATCCCTGCTCGTTTTACTCATCCGACCCCGTGCAGTTAAAGCGCCTGCTAGCACCTCAAGTAGCGTGCGTGGCACAGGCTTCGACGCTGGGATGCGCTAATCGCTGATAGCTGATAGCTGATAGCTGACGGCTGAATGCTTACGTGCTATATATCTAAACACTGATAAATATCTTCAGAATTGGCATTGAGATAAACACGCTCCAAGTCAATCCCCAGCCTAGAAAATTGCCCAAGGATAGCCTTCATCTTTCCTTCGGTGGAATCATCCCCTTGATGCCAAGCTTCTAACAAGCCATTGGCGACAATCTGACAGCGATTCATGCCAAAGCTTTCCTGTTCGGCAAATTTTTGGTCTGGTTCTTCTGCTAACCCCAATCCTGGTGCTAGCTCCATGGTAAATAGGGGCACCTCTGGCTGAAAATGGGATTGGTGCTCTGTATAAATAGTCTTTAAAACTCCCTCAACAGCGTCATAGTGACACTTATCAAAGTAGAGTACCCCCGAATCGTGCCGTTCGTAGTCCTTGGGATTGTACAAAACTTTAAAGTGGAACGGAATTTCCATGTCGTTCAGCTGTTGGGTTAAGCTACCCATTACGGCAACTGCACCCTCAGGAGTCAAGTTGAAGTAAATTCGCACAGTCACTGACTGGTCTGTGTGCGGACGATTTGCTTCTAGATTGCCAACGGCCATATAAAAGCCATTTTGCACCAAATTCTTAGGCATACGGATTGCTACTGAATCCCCGACGGTGGCAGATTGCTGGGATGCTTGTAGATGCTGCTCCCGTTCAATATGCAGCCTCAATCCTCCCTTAGTCACAGCCAAAGTGCCATCACTTTCTTCTCTGAGAACAGACCAACCAGGGTCAAAGTAGCCTTTGCCACTATTGCTGTGGTGCAGTCGCTGATAAAATCCCACATCTACTCCTAGGATGGTATTGTTCTCCAGGTCTAGTGGCGCAGCTTCCGTATCTGCTTCCGGTGCGAGAGCATTTCGCATTGAACCGTTGTAATAAATACCATATAGAAAACTCCGCAGTTGCAGACTGATATATTTTTGCTGCATATCCTCGGGCATCCGTTGAAAACGTTCCACAGCTTCGGCTGGAATTTCCAACGGTTTGTAATCTGAATGGTGAATAGAGAAGTCTGATTGGATTTTTACTTTGTTAACAATATCGTCTAGAACATCTAGTAATTGCTGATTGGCGATGGGGGATGGTTTAATTTGTTTAGAATCAAGTAGTTGGATCATAGTTTGGTAGGGAGTAGGGAGTAGGGAGTAGGGAGTAGGGAACAGGGAACAGTAGGAAAGACCTTTGAAGAGTTTTTGATGTTATTGGAAATGCTATGTCTTAAACAGCGGAAGGACTGAGTTGGATTAATTCAGCAATAGCAGGGCCAAAAATCGTGGGCATGGATTGTTCTGGACGACACAACAAGGTCTTGGCAACCTGAAGCATGGCAATCCCAGCATTACCAAAGGATTTTTGGTACTCAATCATCGCCCGAATTCGTTGAATCAAACCAAAACCTGTAAATTGCACTACTGTCCGCAAGAAATCAGGTCGGTGTTCTAAAATTTCTGGAAAGGTTTCAAAATACCCTTTGGTTAGGGCAGCAATGGAAGGCTGGAGCTGTTCCAAGGGGGTCATGGCTAAACCTAGGGATTCTTCAATACTTAAAGATTTACTGATAACCAGGCTACTCAGCCAGATTTGCACATAGCTACTGATCAGTGTTCCTAAATCAAACCCTGGGTCTCCCCAACTACAGCGCTCCCAATCAATTAGTCTGACAATGCTGGTACTCTGATGCTCCCAATCTTGGTGCAGAAGGATATTATTTAGCTTTAGGTCATTGTGGGTCAGACAGCAGGGGGCAAAAGCATTGCCTAGTTGTGCGATCGCTTGCCCTAAACTATCGTATCGTTGATAAAGGGCAAAGAATTTCAGCCCGTCAGCAGGTACCGCACCAAAGATTTCTGGACCAATTCGTTCTAAACTATTAACTAATCTAGGCACTTGGTCAGTGGTTTGATTATCGTTTTCGGTACCAAAAAAATCTTGATAGTCTTTACGATTAAATGTATGATGATGGATTTTTCCTAAAAGGGTGCCGATGGTGCCAGCAACGTCTGGAGGAAAGATATTTTCCTTGGCGTAGAAATCCATTAAATCCCGATAGTCATCGAGATAGCGGAAAACCATAATGGAATTCTCACCATCAAAATGCAGCACCTCTGGTATCAAAGAGCGGAGGTTAGCAAGTTCTGGAAATTTCTGTAAGAATTCTTGAATTCGCCATTCATTCAAAAACTCACCAGCGGCTTTCCCTTCCTGGTTATGTCGCTCCTGCTTTACGAGCAGCTTATTACCATCTGGAAAGGTCAGCAATAAGTTAAAATTCTTGGCTTCCAGTGGCTCAATTTTACTGAGAGCTTGCTCGGAAGGATTGCATAAACCACGAGCAGCTAGATAGTCAAAAACATTATGAGAGTTTAATATGAATGTCATAATTAGGGAATCGGGAACAGGGAACAGGGAATAGGGAACAGGGAATAGTGTGGGGCGGGGGCGCGGGGAGTGGGCGCGGGAAGTGTCAGAGGTGTGATCACAAATCAGCATTTGGTTTTATGATCTATTGGGAAATGCTGTATTTATTCAAAAGTATAGGTAAAAGGAAAGTTATTCTGCCAATAATTTATGCTTAAAAACAGACGCAACTAAAACTTTTATGTCCCTAAACTATTCAGGGGAAGTGTGGGAATTGTGGGAAGTGTGGGGAGTGTGAAAAGTCAGATGAGCAAGTGACTTGGAAACCCCCAAGACCAGTCTGCATCGCTGCTCCGAAGTCCCTACTCCCTACTCCCTACTCCCTACTCCCTACTCCCTACTCCCTACTCCCTGTTCCCAGATCCGCTGTTCCCTTTCCTATATAACTAAACTAGTTATGTCATCAAAATATTCAAAAATCATAGAAAATTATAGAGGGCTGGTTTTCATAATCTATTGGTAAATTCTCTAGACTACGGTGGCTGGATAAAATGACATTGGTAACCGAAAATTAAGGATAATTTTAACTTTATTATGGTAAATCTATGCTTTGAGTATGCCAGGCTGATGTATGCGATCGCTTTTAGCGTGGCCATAGGCCAATCGCGTAGCGGCTCAATGCTGAGCATCGCATTCGTTTTATCAGAGTGGGAGAGTTTGAGAGGGAAAAGAATACCCCGTCGAATTAGGTCGGGGATGAATATTCCGTCTCAAATAGTGTTAATATAAAAAGTAAGGGTCTCAAAAAAACTGGGTATTGACCCTACTCAGCTACCCTGGCCATAGGCCACGCGGGGCGCGTTCGGTGCGCGGGAAAGTTACGCCCATGGAGATAACAACCAACTATGTTGTGCAAAGGATACCCCATTCCTGCGACGGATGGGGATGAAGTCCCTGGTTGATAGCTGAAGTCGAAGTCTATGGCTTGAGCTGGGGCGTTACCACCAATGACTGCTGCAGATGCCAGGGACAAGGACTTGATTAACTGGCGATTCTTCATAAAATCTTACCTCCTAGAAATTACTGACGAAATTACGGACATGGATACTGTCAGTATGAAAAGGTAATGTATGCAATCGTGTTTGTGATCTGAGGCTGATGTATAGGATCAGGTTTGTTATTGGAGCCTGATGTATACAATTGTGTTTATTTATCTGTGTTTGTTTAGGATAACTGAATGAGTCGTTTAGGATCACTTAATGAGTCGTTTAGGATCACAAAAAACCTGTGTTACAGATAACTAGTTTGAAATTCGTAAATCTACAGTAAATCTAATGATGAGCTCTCCATGCTTGATCTGGCAAAACTGGCAGGACAAATTCCTGGTATTAGTAAGCACCTGAGACTAGAGGCGGTGGCGTCTCGCCAACGCTTAGAACGGGCTGAACAATTACTGGCAAAGGCTAAAACACAACAAGAGAGTTTGCTCAAGTCTCATCAAGAATGGCGCGATCGCATGATCTTCACGGCGGCAACACCTGCCGAACCTCTAGATACTTGTGTTGATATCAGTATTCCCCCTGAAAGCCATAGTGTTTTCGCCACCGATGGGTCTCAAATTGCCCCGTCTCACCACGAAATCCTCTACTGTTATGTGATTAATGTGGGTCGGGTAATGTTGCACTATGGACAAAGTCTGTATCCTCTGTTGGATAGTATGCCCGAAGTGTTCTACCGACCGGAAGACTTATATATTTCTCGTCAGTGGGGGATTCGCACGCAGGAGTGGATGGGGCATCGGCGCACGATTTCCGAGGTATCGATGTTAGCAGAAATGGCTTGCCGTTGGGTGAAACCACCAGCTCCCCACAGGGATACCCCCAATCTAGCGATAGTAGATGGTTCCCTAATTTACTGGTTTCTTGATGGGATGCCAGGGGAAGCACGCGATCGCATATTGCCTCCGATTCTAACAGCTTGGGAGCAGTTGCGTTCTGTTAATGTACCCCTGATCGGCTACCTGAGTGCTTCTCGTAGTGTGGAAATGGTTAATTTCCTCAGATTACCAGCTTGTCCCTATGAAACACCAAAATGTATCACCCAATGTGGTAATCTAACCGACAAGTTGCCCTGTCAGGTGATTGACCCCCTCCGGGATACCACTCTCTGGGCAAGTTTATTGAAACCAGGACAGCGTAGCCCTCTATTTCAGAGTTCCGCACGGATTCTGGATTTATACGACCATCATCGGATCTATTTCTGTTATGTCCATGTTGGCACAGAAATTGCTCGTATCGAGATGCCAGAATGGGTAGCCCAAAATTCGGCATTGCTCAATCAAGCCTTGAGTTTAATGCTGGGGCAGGTCTATAAAGGATATGGTTATCCCATTGCTGTGTCTGAAGCTCATAATCAGGCGGTGATAAAGGCCGGTGACCGGAATCGCTTCTTTGCTTTGCTTGAACAACAAATGATTCGGGCAGGTGTCAAGAATGTGGGAATATCTTATAAGGAAGCTCGTAAACGGGGTAGTATTAGTTGAATGAAGAATGAAGAATGAAGAATTTAGAATGAAGAATGAAGAATGAAGAATGAAGAATGGTGAATGGTGAATGGTGAATGAAGAATGAAGAATGGTGAATGAAGAATGGTGAATGAAGAATGGTGAATTGATAATTTATAATGGACCATGAAGAATGGTGAAGGCAGAATGGTGAAGGCAGAAGGCAGAATGGTGAATTCTACATTCTTAATTCTTAATTCTACATTCTTAATTCTACATTCTTAATTCTAAAAGTTTGATTTTTAGCTTACCCAAGTAAAAACAGTGTCATGGCAAATGTATTAAGAATTCTGTTTAAGCAAGATAGCTATCTCAAGCAAGAGCCGATTCAATCGTCGCAATTGCCTGATAATAAACGTCAGATGGTACCAGCAGGTACTCTATTAGTACTTCGCTATTATGGTCAGGAATCTGGCAATCACATTAAACTGGGTTTAAAAGATATTGCTTTTAAGGGTTTCAGTGGTGATTGGTATGCCTTTGAAGACCATGTTGCAATTATGATGGAGAGTCTGCAACCGGTAGAAACTGTTAGTAATGTAGTGTCTAAACAAAACGATCAGACTGCTTTAAACATTCCTATTTATCAGAATACCTTAGTCAATCAACCCGTTTTACTTAACCTTTTCTTTAATCAAGATACGGTAATTAAGCGAGCTCCTATTCAATCTAGTATGTTGAATGAAGCATCAAAGCAGGAAATTCCAGCAGGCACTGAATTGGTGATTGTGACAGATCAACCTAATGCTGATAATACGGTTAAGTTTACTGTGGAGGAGAATCACGTAAAATTTACCCTGAAAGATCTGGAATTCAAAGGCTTTAGTGAAGATTGGTATGCCTTTGCTGGACATGTTGGTATTCAAGGGATGGGCTGATGTCAGCGGTCAGCGGTCAGCGGTCAGCGGTCAGCGGTCAGCTTTGTGGAACAGGCTTCTAGTTTGTGGAACAGGCTTCTAGCCTGTGACTATTAAACCCATGCTTACCTCTTTTATTCACAAGCTGACCGCTGATTGCTGATAGCTGTTCGCTTAGCCTGCGCGTAGCGCATATGCTTAAATTACTATTAAAAATCAGAATCATTAGTCAGCGTCTCAATCAACAAATCCATCTGTTGCTGTCGCTTAGCCAGAAAATCCTCACATTGATGGAGATATTCGACAGCAGCGGAGAACTGATCAAACACCTCTGCTAGTTCTAGTTCTCCCGTTTCTATTTTCCTAATAATGGTTTCAACTTTAGCCACCGTCGCTTCATAGTTCCAGGTTTCTCCAGAAGCTATTTTACTTAAGTTTGAATCAGTTAGGTTTGAATCAGATTGAGTTTCCATAGATAGTAATTGTCAATGGGTTGAGGTACACAATTTTTTGATTTTAGGGAATAGGGAATAGGGAATAGGGAACAGGGAACAGGCAATAGGCAATAGGCAATAGGCAATAGGCAATAGGCAATAGGCAATAGTTAATAAAGTATAGCGCTACTCCCGACTCCCGATTCCCTACTCCCTACTCCCTACTCCCTACTCCCTTCCTATAGTGAAAATCCACAAAGCTTATCCCTTTGAGCATCACGGTTATGGTGCCAATAATCGTACAACCAACTACAACCGCGCCGTAGCAAATAATCCACATCCAAATTCCACAAAATCACGGTTTTGTCTTTACTAGCAGAAGCAATTAACTTACTATCGGGACTAAAACTAACTCCAAACACCGAATCGTTGTGTCCCTTAAAGGTATTAATTAAATGTCCATCCCGACTCCAAAGATTAACCGTTGTATCACCACTAGCAGATGCGATTAAGGTTCCATCAGGACTAAAACTAACCCAATTCACGGCACCATTATGGCCTTTCAAGGTATTGAGCAACTTGCCATCACGATTCCAGAGTTTTACCGTGCCATCACTACTAGCAGAAGCAATCATCTCGCCATCTGGACTAAAACTGACCCAATTGACAGCATCATTATGCTCTTTCAACGTATTGAGCAACTTGCCCTCACGATTCCAGAGTTTTACCGTGCCATCATTACTAGCAGAGGCAATCTGCTTGCCGTCTGGGCTAAAACTGACTCCCCAAACTTTATCCTGGTGCCCCTCTAAGGTCTTGACTAAGGTGCCATCTAAAAGCCAAAGTTTAACGGTTTCGTCAGCACTAGCAGAAGCAATTAATTCACCATCGGGACTAAAACTAACTCCCCAAACCTGATCCTGGTGTCCTTCTAGAGTGTCAAGCAAGGAGCCATCTAAATTCCAGAGTTTCACCGTTTTATCTTCACTAGCGCTAGCCATGATCGTGCTATCAGGGCTGAAACTAATTGCAGTCAACCCTTGACCATGAGCCAAGAAGGCTTTTCTGCTACGATCTTGAAGCCTCAACAGTTGAATGGTATTGTCTGCACTAGCAGTAGCAATTATTTCACCATTGGGGCTGAAACTTACACTCCTGACAGCTTGATTATGGCGGATCCGTGCCAGTATCCCCCCGTCACTGGCCCAGAGTCTAATAGTTTTGTCTACACTAGCAGATGCAATGGTCTTGTTGTCGGGACTGAAAGTGACATCTACCACCATTTCGCTATGTCCAGCCAAGGTTTCGATTAATTCCCCATCACTGTTCCAGAGTTTGATAGTGTGATCAGCACTAGCAGTGGCTAGCCTCTGACCATCGGAGCTAAAACTGACATCCAGAACCCAATTACGATGACCTTCGAGGGTATCGATTAATGTCCCATTAGTTTGCCAGAGTTTAACAGTGTTGTCTGTACTGGTAGATGCAATAGTGTTGCCATCAGGACTAAAACGGACACTCACCACTGGTTGTGTATGAGCTTGCCAGGTTTTCAGCAGTGTTCCGTCCCTGCGCCAAAGTTTGATAGTTTTGTCTTTACTAGCAGAAGCAATTAACTGACCATTGGGAGAAATACTAACTCCCAACACCGAATCACTGTGACCGGTTAGAGTCTGGAGTAAAACACCATCTTTACGCCATAGTTTGACGGTTTTATCCTCACTAGCCGATGCGATCATCTGGCGATCGCGGCTAAACCTAACACAATGGACTGTTTCGGTATGCCCATCTGGCCCATCTAAGGTCATTATCAGGGATCCATCCTTACGCCACAGCTTCACAGTTTTGTCTTCACTACCACTAGCGAGGATCTGACCATCTTGACTAAAACTGACACTGTGGATTCCAGCCCGATGACCTCGCAACGTTTTGAGCAAGGTACCGTTTTTGCGCCAAAGTTTGATAGTCTTGTCTCGACTCCCAGAGGCAATCAGCTTACCATCTGGGCTAAAACTGACACTACTGACCCAATCTCGATGTCCCTTTAAACGGTTACGTTCTCTGACCCCATAAACTGCCTGTCGTAGAGCAGTGACTACCCGTGTCTCGGTCTCTGGATTAACCCCAAGGGATTGCTGCAATTGCTGGGCTGCCTCTAAACTGAGGATGAGGGCATCAAAGGTTCTGTTGGCATCAACTAGAGCTTTTGAGGAGTAGCTCAGGTCACTCAAATGGTTGTTGGTTTTACTGATAGCGTAGCGAACCCCAAGTATACCGGTAATCACCATCAGACTGAACAGTGCCATTCCTGCCCAACGTGCTTCTCGCAATCGTTGTCTGAGAATTCGATTCAGCTTTTCTTCGGTTTTCCTTTGTTTTTTGGTTATTTTGGCCAGTTGGTTTTGGAGTTCTTGTTCTTTAACCAGTTGCTCAATTTTATCCTGGCTCTGTTTGTCTTTCTGGCGCAGATTTTCTAATTCTGCTTGCAGTTTCGATTGCTTTTTCTGGCGGATAACGTCTACCAGGTAATCGTGAACCAGTTGATAGCGGCTGATCGGAACTTCTGGTAATAGAAATACCAATCCTGATTTCTCAAAAATTTCTAAAATTAAATCTAACGTATGGTCTTCTAAGCATGACTCTATGGCTAGCTCGGAGCGATTTTTAAGGGGACGATTTTTATTGTCATCAGTCAGTAATGATAACACTAGCCAAGCACCTGTTTCATTCTCAGGACCGCAATCTTTAATAACTTTTTCTAAAAACCGCTCCACCAGTTTAGCTTTGGGACCATGGTGCTGATACTGAGCTAAGGTAGTAATATTTTCTGCTTGGATTTGAGCCCCTACTACTTGCAACTCAATGGGACGAACTTCTCCAAGTTCAGCTCCTAATTCTCTGACTAATTCATCAATTAAAGCTGGCTCTAAATAAAAATTAGCCCGATGGGTTAAGCTTTGAATAACAGAATAAGCATCTTCTAAGGGAAAATTGACTAATGGATAACGAATTTTTTTATCTAAGATATTACTTTCTATAACTTCCCAAGTATAATGTTCTAATTCTAGTAAGTTATGCAAAGCGTTATCTCGGATAGAAAAAATTAGTTTTAAATAGGGTAATTGAAGACAACTAACTAAAAAATCATAAAATAGTTTTCGTTGGGATTGATGGGAATAAACGGAGAAAAAATCTTCAAACTGATCAAAAATTAAAACCGTTAACCAGTTATTGTCGGCGTTGTGTTGTAATTGCTCCACCACAGAGGAAATTAGGCCGTTACCATTAGAATTTAGAAATTTTTCCCTGATTAAGGGTTCGTCATTTCCATTTCCTGATACCTGATCAGCCAAGTGTTTATGCAGTTCCCCCGCCCAATCGGTGTAAACTTGTACGACAATCGGTAACCCAATGCGATCGCCAAGGGGTCTATTTTTGAGTGCTGGCACTAATCCAGCATGGACAATGGAACTTTTTCCAACCCCTGACTGACCATGAATCACTGTCAGTTTGTGATCAGCACGGGTAATCCGTTCCATTAAGCGGTTTACATCTCGCTGACGTCCAGAAGCTGCCATTTCTTGGGGAATAAGGTCTTGTGGCTGTACGCCATGCCAGCTGGGATTATTAGCTCCTCGTGGTGGCTGTAGACGACTAGCACCAATGAAGGCACGGAAGCCATACAGCTGCTCCACTGCCCGTTGTTCTTGTTTAATCCGAAATGCTTCTAAGTATTGCCCTTGTTCAAAGTAAAGGCTACGTAATCGTTCCAACAGGTGCAGGTAACGCTGAGGCTCATAGCGATAATTGCTGGATTCTATGGCATCTGCCAGTTTCTGACTCGCTTTTTCCAGCTGCTTGTCGGCTTGGGCTAGATTTCCCTGCTTTCCTTGGGATTTTACCAGAAATAACCGATAGAGCTGGGCTAATAGCAATGGATGCAAGCCTTGGTCATGGGGCTGATCATCAGCAGCAACAACCAAAATTAATAGAGCTTTCTCCGCTAATTGACCAGCATCGTCCCATCGGGATTGCTCAAGGGCTACTTCTGCCAGAAAGCCGTAATCTTGGGCTAGTTGCACCTGAGTCCCATAGGTTTCATGAAGCGACAGAGCCTGTTGAGAGGTGCTTTGTAAGAATGACCACGCTTGTAGATGCTGCAGCAGTTCAGCTAGCTTACTAATAAAAATAGCCACCAGATCGTGACGCCCCGCTTGGGTGAAAATTCCCATACATCGATGCAGATACGGCCAAGCTTCTTCCCAATAGCGCTGTTTATGAGCTTGATTTTGGTCAGCCTGGCGACAGTAACACAAACCGAGATAAAACAATAATAACCCCTGCCGTTCTAAGTTATCGGTTTGCTGCCAAACTCTTAAGCTTTTACGAAATCGCTTCTTGGCTAGATTTATGCGATCGCTTATATAGTCATCTAGACCCAAAACAAAGTCTAGACTAGCGTCTAATTCCTTGTCCAAGGTAATGCCACGACTATGTAAATCTTTTAGGGCAAAATCCAGTTCAAATCGACGTTGGTTTTGGAGTGCTGAGTTCCTGGAATAGGTAATACAAATATCGGGGTTGGTTGGTTGGAGGTTGGGAGGTTGGAGGTTGGGAGGTTGTTGGGAGGTTGAATGTTGGGAGGTTGAATGTTGAAGGTTGGAATGTTGAAGGTTGGAATGTTGAAGGTTGGAATGTTGAAGGTTGGGAGGTTGAAGGTTGGGAGGTTGAGAGCGTAGCGTGGCCTTTTGGCCAAGGTTGGTTGGTTGCTTGGAGGTTGGTTGGAGGTTGGTTGGTTGTTCGCCTTTGGCGTTTCCGCCCAGTAGGTTGGGATTTGGGATTTGTGGCGTGGTTGGGGGGGAAGGCTCTCCAGAGTTCAATAGACAGGCAAATACGATTTGAGCCTTTTGTCCGAGAAAATTGACTAACTCTGTGGTGGTCAGTTCAAACTTGAGGGGAGTTGCTGCCCAACTGGCAAAATCTGGTGCCAAGCGCATCAGTTTTTGCAATACCTGGTCATTAACCCACAATATTAGAGGAAAGGTTAGGCGTTTACGAAACTCATCCCGGACTTGATTAGTAGAGGTAAGTAATTCCTCAAGGGCAACCACTGACTCTAAACCAACAATCAGTAATGCGGAATGAGGGGGTGAGGAGGTAGGAGGGTCAGGGGATGAAGAGTCAATGGGGGTAGAACTCTGCCTGTTCCCGCATCTGTCTATCCCCTTGTCCTGTCCACGCCCCAATTCCCTGTGTTCGTAGTTTTGGATGGTGGTATAAAGGGTGGTAGCCGATGGCGGTATGATAAACTCTGTAATCTGGTATTGGGGCTGACACAGTGCTTTGAGGCGTTGCAGCATCTGTTGTTGCAAACCCTGGTAGTTACATCGCACGATCACAAGGGAAAATTCCCCTTGTGAAAATGCGATCGCTCTAGAGAGAGCCTTTAATGTACTATCGTTGTATTGGGCAGCGTCTGCTGGTGATTTTGTTTCAACCATGACTTAAACTGCGGTGCCTCTTCTAATGCTGGATTTATACCAAACCAATTTCCATCGCGATCGCGGTATTCAAAGACAAACATACTGCGCAATAGGGTTTGGTATTCCGTATCACCCCTGACTTTTTGCTGTTGCACCACCTGGAAAAGTAATTCCCACTCCTCATCAGTAATTGATGAGATCAGATAATCCCGACGTTCGAGAATCACATTTTCTAAACACTCACTGGGAATCGGTGGGTTTTCTTGCCTAAGACAATCAAACAACAATCCTAGCAAGTTGCGCACATGACCACCACTAATTTGGCACAGGCGGTTTAAAGTTTCTATATTATCAAATACCTCCGGGAGCAAAGCAAATCGTTCCTCAGGAGTTTGATTGGGGAAAGCTCTAACCAGTACCATTTCTCGTAGCAAAGCCATGCCATCGGGAAACTCCTGACCTGTGCGCAGTTTAACTGGCACCATCGGTAAGATTTTAGGAGTAAGTCCACCACCTAAGCGATTCTTCAGGGTTTCGCACTCATTGGAGAAAGTTAACGCCAAGGGAATTGTGTAAACAATATGGCAATTGAGTCGGCGTAACTGTTCACCCCGGTCAATGAATAAATATTCTGGTTGCGATCGCCCAGAGGGTAAGGGGCGAATATCCACCCGATCCAGATTATCCACAATCACCACTAGTCCCGCTTTGCCCTTTTTCTTCAGGGTAGTGGTAGCAGGTTTTAGTAGTTCTTCATTAATCGAGTCTAAGATTCCACTAGTGCGAGGTTCGAGGTATTCCCGCAATCGACGCCGCAGTTTAGGACTTTCCTTAGTTTTAGCCGTTATTTTGCCAATGCCTACCGACAATTCTGCTTCAGCACCCAATTCAATTGGTGTCCGCAAAAAATCGGTAATTTCTGTAAAAAGATTGACAAAATAGCCTGGTTTTATATTAATTTTAATTTTCTCCAGACTTTCACTGACTTGACCAGCTATACTCAGCAAAATATCGCTTAGATCAACATCAGCCATGTCTAAATCTTGAGACGACTCAAAATAAACGACATGAAATTTCTGTTGCTCTAACTCAGCTTTTAGTCTAAGTAATTCTGTGGATTTACCACAGCCAATATGCCCTGTAAACAGCTGACAAGTCGGCTCATCTGGAGAAATTAGGGTGATGGTTCGCTTGAGGGACTCAATAATTTTATTTCCTCTGACTGGGGAAAAATCAATATAGTATTTTATCTCATTGACATCTCCCATGCTCAGGGGCTTGCTGGGATTACAAGCTTTGTAGAATCTTGGCAGATCTAATACCATGATAGCGTAATTTTCCTTCCTGATTTAGTCGCAGGACAATGCTAATTACCACGTTTTTGTAGCACCTAACTTACCTTTTAAAAAAGGGTTTTGCTAACCAATAAAGATGCCCCCCTAAATTCTGTACATATGTCTAGCCATTCACACTTTTGTTCTTGATCTTTTGCTTCATCCCGGCTGGCCAAGGATAAAGACGGTGGGTTTTGACTATCGAGTTTACCCTGAAAATTTGTCCATGTTGGTTTATTATGGCTAACTTTACCATAATTTAGTATTTGGGTATCCGTGAGACTCTGACCTAAGTTCAGTAGCATCGGCAAGGTTAGACTAACACTTAATAATTGGCTGATCATCTCATATCTCTCCTATGGTTTCCATCGAACCAATGGTGTAAAGCAATGATTAACTCTTCTACAGCTGTGGGTTGTAATCAGGAAGTTGCAAGGGATGAATAATGAATGTAACTGATGTAAGCTGTAAGGCATATATTTCTATGACGGGTGATTTCTCAAAAGTGATTCCTGAACTGATGCTCTAGGATCGAAAGCAGAAGTATCCTAAGCAGGAGGTGCCGTTTTGACCGAATTCTGGCCTGAGTCTGACTCTGTTAACTCTCTAGATCTTGACCAGGATTTAGATGGCGCAATTTCAGGTTTTGAGCAAATCCAGGCAGAACTGAACTACAAACAGGCACAAGACTCGCTCAAGGATCTGGTAGCTAACCTTGACCTATCCCGTAGAGAAAAAGCTGGTTTAGATGCTCAAATCCAAGACTTGGGCAATCTGCTTGAGAAGCTGGAAAATACCTGTATCCAAATTGCTGCCTTTGGCATGGTGGGACGGGGGAAATCCTCTGTACTCAATGCCTTAGTGGGTCAACCTGTATTTGAAACTGGTGCCCTACATGGGGTGACCCAGAATGCTCAAACTGCTAATTGGCAGCCCCATAATCAAAGCCCTAGTCAAACCTCTAGTCAAGAAACCCATAAAGAAACCCATAAAGAAACCCATAGCCAACAGGATATTCTACAGGTTGCCCTACCCAGTATTGGTAATTCCCAAATTCAGCTAATCGATACCCCAGGGATTGATGAAGTAGATGGGGAAACTCGGGAAGCCTTAGCCCTAGAGGTGGCTAAACAGGCAGATTTACTGTTGTTTATTATTGCTGGTGATATGACTAAGGTAGAGTACCAAGCTCTATCTCAGTTAAGAGCTAGTGGTAAACCGATGTTACTGGTGTTCAACAAGATTGACCAATATCCTGATGCTGATCGCATGGCAATTTACAGCAAAATTCGGGATGAACGGGTCAAGGAGTTGCTTTCACCAGCAGAAATTGTGATGGTTGCTGCTTCACCTTTGGTATCTGTAGCAGTGCGATCGCCTAATGGCAGCATTCAGGTCAAGCGCCGCCGAGGGAAACCCCAGATTGACGATTTGAAACTAAAAATTCTGGAAATTTTACATCGGGAAGGTAAATCCCTTGTTGCTCTTAACACCATGCTTTACGCCGATGAGTTGAATGAAAACTTGGTCAACCGAAAAATGAAGATTCGGGATGATAGTGCTAATCAAATTATCTGGAAAGCAGTAATAACTAAAGCATTTGTCATTGCTCTCAATCCAGTTACTGTTGTGGATATCCTCACCGCTACTGTAGTTGATGTGGTAATGATTCTTACTTTATCCCGTCTCTATGGTATTCCTATGACTGAGCAGGGAGCTATTCAATTATTACAAAAAATTGCTATGAGTATGGGAGGTATTGGTGCTAGTGAACTCTTGGCTAACTTGGGATTGAGTAGCTTAAAAAGTATTTTGGGGATTTCTGCCCCTGTAACTGGTGGGGTTTCCCTAGCGCCATATATGTCAGTTGCCATCACCCAAGCTAGTGTTGCTGGAGTTTCTGGCTATGGTATTGGACAAATTACCAAAACCTATTTAGCCAATGGCGCATCCTGGGGAGAAGATGGACCAAAAGCCGTTGTTAGACGAATTCTCTCCTCTCTAGACGAAACCTCAATTCTCCATCGCATTAAAGGAGAATTGAGGGCAAGATTATCAAAAGTTGAAGGTTGAAGGTTGTCTGTCAGAATGCAGAATGTAGAATTAAGAATTAAGAATTCTACATTCTACATTCTTAATTCTTAATTCAAAAAGGGCGAACAACCTTGGCCAATAGGCCACGCTACGGGAATAACTTCGACTTACTTTTTGAAAGAATCTAGCCATTCTCTAACTTGCTCACCAGCAACATCGCGACCTCCGAGACCGAAGGCTAATGCGATCGCAACCGCGATTGCGCCTAAGAGTAAACCAAAGGCTAAGTTCACAATATCAGGGGCAATGCCCATTTGTTGTAGACCTAGGGCTAAAGAAAAGGCAATAATCGAAATCCTAGCTACTTGTGCCAGGATATTGGATTGGCGAGCGCCGGAGCCAGTAATCAAGTTGAAAGCAAAATTAGCTAGGAACAGACCGATAGCAAGGACTACTAACCCGGACAGCACCCGAGCACCAATGAAACCGACCCCACCAACAATGTCAGTTAAGGCGGGAATCTGTAACACATCCGTTGCTGCCACAATACCAGCGATCATGATACCGATCAGTACAAGCAGTCCCGCTAGCTCAGAAGGGGTGCGACTGGTAAGTGGGTTCTGTGGTGTTTCTGATTCTGCTGTTTCATCAGTTGTTTGATCCGTGGTGCTAGGAGCGCTGGTGGAAAAACCTAGCCAATTAAATAGATTGTTGAAGCCAAGGTCTGTCAGGACGTTGGTGACCAGATCACTAACAAACTGTCCAATTACGTAGAAAACTGCCAGAATACCAGCCGCAGCAAATAGTTTGGGGATGGTATTAGTAACCTGGCTTAACATTGCGATCGAAGGGCCAGAGATGGCCTGGATCTGCAAGGCATTAAGGGCAGCGGTAGCAACGGGAATCAAAATCAGGACATAGACAATCGTACCGATAATCCCTGCTAGGGAGCGACCACCAGAGCTACTCAGTCCAAACCGCTCCCCGAGCTGATTTGTACCTGCTGCTGTCAAGAAACTAGTGACAAGACGTTGTACAAGTTGAGCAATAAACCAACCAATAGCACCAATTGCGATGGCTGCGCCAATATTGGGTACAATCCCCCAAATCTCGCCCAGCATACTTAGTACTGGATCGAGAGTTCCCTGTAAGCCTAGGGTTTCTAATACCGATGGCAGAAACAGTAGGAAGATTAAGTAGTACAGGGCATTGCCAATGGTTTGAGCCAGAGAGAACTGACTAGTGCCAGCATCGCCGACTTGCTCACCCAAGCGCTGATCGATATTCAATGCATTGAGCGTCCTGACTACTATCATCTTGACGATAGTTCCTAGTAACCAGGCAACACCCAAGAGAATCGCCGCACCAAAGACACTGGGCAGGAAGCCAAGGATGGTGTCTAGAAAACTATTCAGGGGTCCGGAAACCGTATCTAGCTTGAGGGTTTCTAGAACCGCCACTACCGTGAAAACGATGATAATCCAGAAAACCGCGCCGGATAACCATTGCTCAATTGGAGGAGGCTGGGTTCCTGACTGGCCGCCAGTAGCCCACTGAGCAATGTTGTTGTCAATATTGGTGCGATTCAGTACTGCTTTGGTAATACCAGCAGCAATCTTAGCCAGGATAAGACCAATGACTAAGATTGCGATCGCTTTAACCACATTCAGTAAGGTGGTTCCCCCATCTGCCAAAATTTGGTTTAATGCGGGAAATGCGGGAGATCCTGTCTGGGCTAAAACCAGGTGTGCCGATGGCTGCACACCCACTCCTACAATTTGGAAGATACCTTCCCAAGTTCCATTCATAGTCTTTGTTCTTACTTAAATTGTCCAATGTCACAGGCAACCCTAAGTTTCTTAAGTTCCTTAAGTTCCTTGTGACTACTGTGGTCTGGTGAGGAGCACGGTATTATCGTCTCAACTAGATAAGTTTGGGAGCGGGGAAGCTGCGCCTCTGGTGACCCCAGAGGACCCGCGACGCGGCGGTATAGGCTGCCGTCCCAAAAACAGCTGGACAACAAGAGGTGCAGTTATTGTGCTTTCCAGTTCAAGCCGGAATCGCCTTATCTGCTGCACAAGGTAAGGTTTGCCTGGCCAACGTTGTTGGTCGGTACTTTCCGAACCGCACTGTCTTACCCCTGGTCTAAGTGTTTAACGACTCGGTTCTAGAGCTTGGAGCGGGCAAAGTACCCCAAGGTAGGAACTTTAACACTTGCCAACAACGTAGATCCTTTACTGTAAGGGCAACCCCTTGGGTCAAGGTCTTAGGCTGGTCAGCTACCTGAAGGCAGGCTATCTAAGCCTGGTCTCTTCAGAGGAGGGTGCTGACTTAAAAGAACCTTGAGCAGAAGGTACGACAAGAAGATTTAAAAGTAAAGGTTGAGATGTTCATCGAGAACGTTTTACTCCTCAAATTTTCCACAGATGTGGCTTAATCTTGCCTAACTGACAAATCTTGACCCAGGAGTGCTGATATAATTTACCCATAGTTGCCGACGCAGTCAACTAGTTAGCTTAGGGGGTCTTACTCCCTAAATTAGGCTGGGTAACTTGATGGAGTGTTGAATCGGCATTTGCCCCGATGTGACGTCGGACACTCGGGAGCTGAAAGATTTCTTGGTAGGTTTGTCAGTCACTCAAGATGTAACCCTTATATTTAGAGCCAATTGATGTACAAAAATCAAGTCTTGATTAATTTTTCCTCCTCACAACTCTAGTGGTCTGGTAGTGTGGCTAGCTGCCACGGTAATCAAGATAGTCCATTGAACCTCCCCAACCCTTATAGGATGGGGATTCCCAGGCACAACCAACTAAGTGGCTGTTAACTCCATGGGCGTAACTTTCCCTGGCCTTTGGCCACGCTGCGCGAACGTTCCGGGGGTAGCCGGGTAGGATCGATACCCAGTTTTTTCGCTTATTAACGCCATTGAGGGGAAAATTCATCCCCGACCTAAGAGGACGGGGTATTCTTTTCCCCTCAAACTCCCCTCTTCGATAATGTGGAAATTTTACATGCAAAACGCCCAAATTTTTGAACAATCCATTAAAATTAATGCCAGCGCCACCATTGTCGAGCGCTGTATCACTGACCAGAGCTTAATGCATCGCTGGCTCAACCCGATTTTGCGTTGTGAATCAGTGGGGCAGTGGAGTACTGATGTCGGGAGTCGCTCGCGGTTCATTATAAACATTCCCTGGTTGCAGCCCACTCTCAAGAGTGTGGTTATCGACCGCAAGCCAGGGTTAGTGGTTTGGCAGTTCCAGGGTTTTTTCAAAGGACGAGACCGCTGGGAGTGTCAGCCAGCTGAACAAGGCACCCGTTTGGTCAACCGTTTTGAATTTGAAATTCCCAACCCCATCGTTAGCTGGGGATTCAACAGCTTTGCTGCCCAATGGACCGAGAATGATATGAAAGCCCAACTCAGACGTCTTAAATTAGTAGCAGAGGAGATTTACCGACGTGAGTGTAGTCATTAGGGATTAGGGATTAGGGTTAATCAAGCCCATGCATAGAAGCCTCTACCGATTTCCGATCTGTTCAAGTAACCGACGAATGATATCAGCATCCTCAGCTTGGGGCAGGATTTCCAAATAACGTTCCAAATCCTGGCATGCTTCTGATAAATATCCCAACTGGGAGTAAATCAGCCCCCGATCCCGCAGTTCTACCGGTGCATTAGGAAACAGCAACAACATCCGCTCAACTGCAGCTAGTGCTCTCGGTAAGTCTTGGCGATTGAGGTAAATTAATTTAAGATTCATGAGCATCCGTGCCAACAGCTGCCGATTACTAACCGGTGCTAGGAAACGTGGTTGTAGCGTTACCGGATGCCCATAAATTTGGGTTAGTCGTTCCTCGCAGTCTTGTTGAAATAAAATCTCACCACCATCGAAAGCATCCACAAAGATACCCACCTGCTCAAACTCTGGGCGAATTAAGAAATGCCCTGGCATCCCAATACCAACCATGGGAAAATCAAGGCGTCGAGCGACTTCCAGGTACACCACCGAAAGGCTAATGGGAATACCTGTGCGCCGATCAATTACCTGATTTAGGAAACTATTACCGGGATCATAGTAATCACTCCTATTACCCGAATATCCTAGGTCATCATAGAAATACTGATTCAGAGTCTTAATCACTCGCAGGGGATAGGGTTGCTCAGGCAAACGCTCCTCTACTTCAGATGCCATTACATC
Organism: Moorena sp. SIO4A1; assembly: GCF_010672065.1. Classification (NCBI taxonomy): domain Bacteria; kingdom Bacillati; phylum Cyanobacteriota; class Cyanophyceae; order Coleofasciculales; family Coleofasciculaceae; genus Moorena; species Moorena sp. SIO4A1. Next base: position 32,265 of record NZ_JAAHHX010000068.1, read on the forward strand.
TAAGGCATTGAGGTAATCAACAATAGCCAGATCTGGGTATTCCTCCTGAGCTATATAAAGCGCTGCTTTTGCCAAATGAATTTGGTCATCTGGCTGATTTATTTCTGTGTAAAACCCTTGACGCCCTGAGGTAAAGTCCATTTAAAATTCCGTCAGCTACTCTGATTATATAGTATTTTTATTTGATATGTAAACATAAGATTGATATAAAAAGGGAACAGGGAATAGGGAATAGGGAACAGTGTCAATATATCCGAGGAGTTTTTAGTGTTCTCATAAAGCAAGGCAATCGCTGATAGGGAGGGGCTGCATCAAAACATGGACAAAAGTTTAAGTTTTTTTTCCTGATTTAATTCCAGTTGCCAAATCTGTATGTTGATCGGCGTGGATAATGTTTCCACTATGGGAATAGATAAAGTTAGCAATCTTGGCCACAAGTCCTTGTTGCTCGGGACAATACAGCAGTATTGTTGCAGTCGGTGAAGTCATCTTAACTTCTCGAATAAACATACAGATAGACAGCTATTATAGAAGATAATATCTGATTCGTCTAGACTCAACATCGAGGTAATTTCCGTAACGTTAATACCTAAGCATTCAGCTGAATGCTTACCTTGCAAAAACCAAGCTAAAATATGAGCAAAGCTACTGTAAAATAGGCGAGCGATGACACCCAAAACAACTCGACGTAAGTTTATCGTGACCAGTGTTGCTGCTGCGGGTGGTATTGTTGGAAGTGCAGCATGGCATCAACAGCAGTCTCAACTGTCAGCAAAAGCAGCTATTCAACTGCCAACAGCAGCTACAATGCCAGAAAGAGTGTTAGGGAAAACGGGGGTGAAAGTTCCAATCTTTGGGTTGGGAGGTGCAGGACAAACCCCTTTGTCGAAGATGAATCGAGAAGCTGATGCTGTCGCCCAAATTGAAGCGGCGTTACAGTTTGGAATTCGTTATTTTGATACCGCAGCTAGCTATGGCCCCAGCGAAAACTATATGGGTAAGGTATTACCCCCTTATAGATCTAATCTATTTTTAGCAACAAAAACAGCACAACGAGATCGAGATGGGGCTTGGCGAGAGTTAGAGCGATCGCTTAAACGCCTTCAAACTGATTCTATCGATTTATGGCAATTACATCATGTTTCTTTTCACGAAACGTTAGATCAGATTTTTAGTTCTAATGGCGCTATCAAAGCCTTTGAAGAAGCAAAAGAACAAGGAATTGTCAAATATTTAGGCATTACCGGACATCATGAACCGGATGTGATTGCAGAGGGGTTGCGGCGCTATCCCTTTGATACTACCTTAATTTCTCTGAATGCGGCAGATGTTCACCATCCTCGACCTTTTGCTAAAACTGTTTTACCAGTGGCGCGAGAGAAAAATGTAGGAGTCGTTGCCATGAAAGTTCCGGCTTATGGCAAGTTATTCAAAAATGGTGTGTTATATCAAATCCGGTTAAATAGTTATCGTTAAGCCTTGGCTGCCTGCCACCAATGAAAATGGGTCAGACCACGAATGAAGTCGCACTGCTTGAGTAAAACACAACAGCGAGCGCAAATTATCTGCTCC
>NZ_JAAHHX010000680.1:0-1502 GCF_010672065.1 Moorena sp. SIO4A1
TTCCGATATCAGTGGAGCAGATATCAGTAGCGTCGATTTCACTAGAACAAAGCTTAATGGATCTAATTTGAGAATGTCAAATCTCAAGGATGCTAATCTCTGTGAGGCAGATCTTAGGCGAGTAGATCTTAGGGGAGCCAACTTGAGTAAAGCCAACCTCAACTATACAAAATTACACCGCACCCAAATTCAGGAAGCAATTATTGACGAAAAATGGTACTTGGTTTGGGAGATTGTTAATAATGGTGCGGAAGAACGAGATCTTAGCCAAGTCGATCTTAGCCAAGCCGACCTGAGCGAAGCAAACTTCAAAAACGGAATTCTTACCAGAGTTGACTTTAGTAGCTCTATTTTTAACAGAGCCGATTTGAGTTGGAGCGATCTTAGTAGAGCAAATTTCAGGAAAGCAAATCTTGCAGAAGCAAATTTTAACTGGGCAGACTTGAACAATGCAGATCTTAGCGAAGTGCAAGGATTTGACTCAATAACCTGTAACGGTGCCAATTTTAATGGCGCAAGCTTCCGTCAAACAATAATTTCCAGTCACTCGCTTAGTGTGTTTAGAGAAAAAGGAGCCAGTTTCGATGAAGCAGATTTCAGTGAAGCAAATATCCATAAATGCTTTACTGCTAATGTTCCAGTCCGAAATAAAAAAGAGTTTTTTCAAAGTCTACTCTCTTGGAAAAATCAAGAATCGCTTAATGAATCACTCATAAAAAAATCGTTATTATCATCTGAGCAAAGTTTGATACCTGGAATATTGCTGTATACGGATGAAGATGAAAAATTATCCCTTTATGTCAGAAAACACTTTGATGCTCTAGACAAACTAACAGGAGATTGGTGTACTATCTATCTTTTGGAGAATCCCTCCCCTAACTGGAGACAAGCAAATCACAATTGGAGGAGAATGATTCAATCTGGTTTGGATCTAAACTGGTTTAGAAGTAAACCCTACGATAAGTCTGAAGCCTATGATATTGCTAGACAGTTGAACGTGGAGTTAAGCAATCTTCCATGTCTTGTTCTTATTTCTCCTGACAACTTATCTGAAAGACTAGTATTTGAAATCCAAGAAGTATCACCTAACTACTTCCGCCAATTATTTTCAACTATTGAAAAATTAGTAAAATCTTCTCAACATCAATTTGAAGGATTGAATCAAGAAAAATTACAAACTGAAGCTTTTGAGCATATAAAAATTAATTTTAATAAAATAGTAGGCTTTTTATAAAAACATGCCACTAAGGATGAACAAAATTCTGGTGTCAAGTATTTTTTTAAAAGTAATAATCTTTCGGTTTCCGTTGAGCCAGTTAATATCGAAAACGTAAACTACAATCAAAAAATTGAAGGTAATTATGTTGAAAGAAACTACACTGATCAAAGTCGAAGTTTGACAGTAGGAGATGTCGGGGGAGATTTTAAACCAATTGCTTCATCATTGATAGCAGATGATTTGAGTGTGAGTGGTACAGTTGCTGAATCTATCGATTTTGACA
>NZ_JAAHHX010000681.1:0-1501 GCF_010672065.1 Moorena sp. SIO4A1
CACAGGGATAGTTATCTTCTACCTCCTCCTGCAATCTTTTCCGGGTTTCCCAAACTGAATCCGATAAGGATTTTTGCTTTGTGGCAAATGCGTTGAGAAAATACCTTAAAAACGTCTGAGCTACCTCATCTGGCACCCGTTCCCGCATTACCAGGGTTGTCGAGATTGGTAAACTAACCAATTCTGCTGCTAATCCTAACCCATCACAGGAATTAAAAATAGCCAATTTTAAACCATTTTCAATCGCATTGCTTAGACCATACTTTAACTCCTCAATGGTTAGGCTTTCATCTTCATTGATGAAAAATCGTCCTTGTAAATTATCTTTCTGGGTAAAACTATGACCAGCAAAAAACAATATATCCCACCTTTCATCCCATAATTCATGGCTTAATTCTTTTTTTTTGGGACTGATTAAAGGGACAATTTCTGCATCCGGTAATTCCTCCTGGAGTAATGCCAAATCCTTCTCGATATTAATCCCGGTGTCATCTCCTAGAATTGCCAATAGTCTGACTTTATTTCTAGATTGGTCGATTGCTTGGGAGGGTAAGGGAAATTCTGAGGTACTGAAATTAACCTCAATATCACAATCGGACAAGACATCCCAGAGATGCCAAGGCAATTGCCAAAGTTTGATATTATTAGTTTGAATAATAAACCGAATCTGGTCATTGGTCGATAAAGATTTTAACACTTGATCCCGGAAGCGTTGAAACTTTCTATCGGTTGAATTTAGCCAATTATTGATCGCCTCTTCTAAATCATGAGCTGAGTTGATAATTGAATAGTTGGTTATCTGTTCTGAGGGAGCTGTCAGTTTCCGATCCGGTGGATGCAGTTTGATTCTCCCTTGAGCACGATAGCTTAAGAGCCAACTGTTGCACAATTGGTTAATCTCAGGTGCTGGCGGTAACCAACCGTCAATTTCTCTAGCCATTAAATTATTTTCATTGGCATCAATACCAATTTTTAGGATTACCCGAAAGCCCTTTTTAAAATCACCATCAACTATTTTAAAGGTTACTAGTTTCGTCATTTTTAATCCCCTATAATTCAATTTATTAATAGTATCAATTGGGTGGCATAGAAAGTCCTTGGTTATAGGGAGTCGGGAGTCGGGAGTCGGGAGTCGGGAGTCGGGAGTCGGGGTAAGAAACTTGAAGGTACCTGATAAGTATCAGAAACGCTATCTGAAAACCTTCCACCTCACAACCTTTAACTTTCAACCTCACAACTTTCAACCTCACAACTTTCAACCCTAAAGTTTCAACCCAAGATAGATTACAAGACAAACTCTTTGGAGAAGCTGGCATCTCCCAGTACCAGTTTTACCATAAACCTATCCCCCTTTTCACCATTAAACTCTAATTGAATCCAATTATCAGCACTTCTCGACTGAGCCGACAAGAAAATTTCTCCCTGCTGATCAAGTACTAGCAATTCGAGATTAGGTTTTAGATATTTACTCTTAGTAGGATACACCCGTAAGTGAACATTA
>NZ_JAAHHX010000682.1:0-1500 GCF_010672065.1 Moorena sp. SIO4A1
ACAACACGTGCAATTAGCCCAACGGGCTAGGGCTTAGCCTACGCACTTTCAAGGCTTCTTGAGAATTGAGTTTACGCTTTCCGTTTAATATATCTAAAATCGCTTGCTCTTGCTCAAAAATACCTAACAAATCTTGTATCGTTAGATTATAGTCTTCCATTAATGTCTGTAATAATTCTGCATCGGTTAATTCGGGAAATTGTTCAGTTTTTTCTTCATAGTCATAGACTAACATCCCTAATACCCTGAGATAATCTTGATCATCTTGATTAAGCGGTTTTTGATCTAATAGGTCGTTGATTCTTTGTTGGGTGGCGATTAATTCAGCATCATTTGTAATGGGACGGGGCGCAAATTCGGTGATTAATTTCAGGTAATAAGGACTAGGGTTGGTTAAACCAGTTGTCATTTTTCCATTTTTCCTTATCCTAGTCTGCCTTAGTATACTATTCTGGGGAATATCATAAAGCAGAACTATTTCACCAGGACGCGATTAACGTAATTGAAGAGTTCTACGGTCCCAATCATCCTAACTTAGCATTGTATCAAGACTGCATCAAATCCCTGAACTCAAGTTACGGCAACAATCATCCCCAAGTGGGAATGTACCTGAGTGATTTGGCTTGGCTGATCTCGGAACAGAGTAACGAGTTGGACAAGTTAAAGCTAGCTGTGAGCTTTTTCCACAAATCTCTGAGCATCCTCACGCCAGTGTTAGACCCCAATCATCCCAGTATTCGCAATGCCCGGAAGGGGCTAACTGTGCTCTACGGTCGAATCGGGAATCGGGAATCGGGAATCGGGAGTAGGGAATAGGGACGAAAGTAGATCAGGCCATTGAGACGTGGGATTAGCGGAAAGGGTTAGGGCTTTGCGATTGGCCGTAGGCCACGCTACGGGATTGACCGTAGGTCACGCTACGCGAATGCACTATGCTAATAGACGATCAATCGCGCTAAGATAAGCTAAGGTAATGTCCACTCATTCTACTGGCAATGGAAGTTCTAAAACTGACCACTAAGACTGATGAATCTGGTTGTTTGAATCTTACGATTCCGACCCATTTAAGGGCAGTTGAGGTTAACGTTGTTCTTGTTTTAGATCCAGTTTCATCAGTTGAGAAGCAGGAATTAAACTATGATTTTTCTGATTTGGTGGGGCGATTAACCTTTGGGGGAGATGCGGTAGCAATGCAAAGGACTCTAAGGGATGAGTGGTAATCGCTATTTTCTGGATACGAATGCAATTGTGGCCCTACTGCAAGGAAATACTCAACTAATTCAATTATTACAAAATGCTGAGTGGATCGGGATTTCAGTTATTAGCCAAATTGAGTTTCTGGCGTTTTCTGGGCTAGCCGAAAGCGATTGCCAACTTTTTCAACAGTTTCTTCAGCGAGTAGAGGTGATCGGTTTAGTGTCGATTGACACTGGGTTGATTGAGAAAATTATTGAAATTCGCCAGCAATATAGGTTGAAATTGCCCGATGCTATAATTGCG
>NZ_JAAHHX010000683.1:0-1496 GCF_010672065.1 Moorena sp. SIO4A1
CGTAGGTAGTGACCGAGATCCCGGTAGCACTTGTCAATCTTGACTTGAGAATCCCCAGCTTCACCAGATTCCTTTAGGTAAGGATACTTCTTAAAGCAAGCATCACCAGCTTCTTTGGTTACTTTATCAATGCCTTCTGCTAGCTTTTCAGCAGCTTCCATACGAGCAGCAGCCCGCTGTAGGCTACCTTGAACGGACTCAAGGTCAGAGCTGCTAGGAAAACGACCTGCAGCATCGGCAGCAGTAACAACTGTGCTTATAACTGATTTCATTCTTATATATCTCCTGAATGGGTTTTGACAAAGATTATACTTAGCTTTTGGCTTCCCCAGCTCGCTTTGGCAGGAGCTTGGTTATCTTAGGCAAAAGGGAAAGACTAGCTGATAGCAGCAACTACTGCATCGAAGTAACCAGCAGTTTCAGAAGCTAAGGAGGAACAATCCCCAGAAGTTACTTCAAACTTGCGCTGGCTAGCGGTGTTGTTAACGAAAGCAACTGCAGCAGCTTTCATGATTCCAACAGCACGAGCTGTGGAGGTGGTGGGTACACCCAGAGCGCTGTAGGTTTCCTTCAGACCATTCAGGCAGCGGTCGCTTAGTACAGAAGCATCACCAGCTAAGATGGCATAGGTCACGTAGCGGAGGATGATTTCACCATCACGCAAGCAAGCAGCCATGCGGCGGTTGGGGTAGCAGTTACCACCAGCTTGAATCAAACCAGTGTTTTCGCAGATCATGCCAGAAATAGCGTCGGAAACGATGCAGCTGGCGTCGCTGGCGATAATGTTTACAATATCAAGGCGCTTATTACCATCAGCAATAAAGCCTTTGAGAGCAGCCAGGTCTCCAGCACCTAGACATGCGGTTTTGCTATCTGCTGTAACTACAGCTCTGGAAAAAGCGTCAAGCATTGAAATCTCCTTAAATTAAAGGTACTTAACTAGTTTGCTATCTTGCTGGTTATTTATCAAATTTGACCAGCTCAATATGAACATTAGAGGATAATCGGAACCGCCGTCTCATTTATTAACAACAAAGTAATAATTTGTAATATTCGTTACCAGTTCACCAGTCGATCACACAGGAGTCAGTTAACCGACTCGGCAGTTATATACAAAACTTAATAATTACAGGAACTTAGCTGTGATATATGCTAGCGCTGATATTGAAAACCTAAATCATTTTGGAAAAATACCTCCCTTGACCATAGTGCGTCTACTGTTGACGATGGCAATAGGGCTATATATATATAGCGTTTCTCATAGCTATGAGGTACACAGGATTTTTTTCCACTTCCGAAGTTCCCTCTTCTGACTTCCCTACTCCCTACTCCCTACTCCCGCGCAACCCAGGACGAAAGTACCTCAAGCAATTGGTAAGCATTAAGCTATCAGCCATTGGCCTTGGCCAACAGCTGATAGCTTAGCTATAAACTGGTTGGCGTTGCTTAATAATGGAATGATTTTATAGCAGAAGTCAGAAGTCAGAAGTCAGAAG
>NZ_JAAHHX010000684.1:0-1496 GCF_010672065.1 Moorena sp. SIO4A1
ACAGTGCTTGCTCCAAATCCTGAGATTCAATCAATTCTTTAGTTACCAAAATTTCTCCTAATTTGATACCAGTTAAAGACTGAATTTCAAGGGCTGTATTGCTGGGGGGGCGACATGAGAGCTAAAAAGTAGACTGTATAAGCTTCATAGCTCTCATACCTCGTAAATAATTATCGAGCTTATGACGACTTAAACGCATCAAAGCATAAACTAATTCCCAACATTTATCCATAAAATTAATCCAGTTTTGAGCATATAGTCCAATATAAAAACTGCTGTGTCTTTTAGTTAAACGCCCATATTCTTTAACTCTGCCTACATAGTTTTGAACTCCTTTTTTGTTGACTATTTCTCCTTGTATTGTGGAAAATAGATAAGCGAAAGATATTATAATTAGTAAAGATATAAAGCGCTTTCCAACCACATTAGTGCCTTCCATGTTATATCCACCGCTCTTATAATCTCGGAACATTTGTTCAATATTAAAACGTTTTTTATAGGCAGCGATTGCTTCCGATGTACTGCTCATATTTGTTAGAATAAACCAAGCTTCTTTTGTCACGGATTTTCGATAACTCTTTTTCCATTTACAGGCAACACTAAATCCTTTTATTTTTTTAGTTTTTGTAACTGTCACCTTTTCAATAAATAACGATTTACCGGGTTTTAATCCACAATTTTTCAAGGAAATCCAACCGATTTTTTTTAGTTCAATTTGTTCCGACTCTTTTAGTCTCAAACAAAACTGAAAACCTTGTTTGTCTAACCATTCAGCCAACTTTACTGAACAAAACTCTCGGTCTCCTAAAATAACAACATTATAGCTATCAAATAGCCCTATGATAGTTGATATTATTTGTTTTTGCTCTAAAAAATTACTTGAACCAAGTTTTGAAAGAAGTTCAAAATAAATTGGGATGGCTCGGTTTTTATAAATTATACTAATCATCAATAAATTCTTGTCCTTCCAATTAGTTCTATCGATAGCCAAATAGATTTTTTGTTCTTTACTAAATTTGTGTTTGAGCCATTCTCGAATGATTGGAAACCATAAGTCTTTTATTTCAAGAATTGATAATGACAAAAATCTCTGTAATTTTTTACGTCTTGAATTAACTTTAATAGGTAAAGGTAATGACTCAGCAATTTTTTCGAGTTTGACATTTTTAGTATCTTGTATAATAATGACTACAAGGTAAAAAAACAAAAACTGAGATTCGGAAAGTAGATTTTTTAGATGTTTTTGATATAATTCGGGTATCATTCTCAATTGGTAGGTCGTATTGACAAATTATGACCTATCTTTTTTTACCATAATTCGATCAAGTTAATATATATCAAGGGTTACAGGCCGCTTGTCGCCCCCCCAGGCTGTATTGAGTTGAATATGAGAAATAAGTCGTTTACGGACTAGAATTTTACCAAGTTGCATGACTGGGTGCTTTTGTATCAATTAATAATCGAACATTGGTCATTATTCAATTTCCAATTAACTT
>NZ_JAAHHX010000685.1:0-1495 GCF_010672065.1 Moorena sp. SIO4A1
TCCAAGGTTTAAGGTTAGTATGTTGAAGGTTAGGATATTGAAGGTTGAAAGTTGGGATGTTGTTCGCGTAGCGTGGCCTTTTGGCCAAGGTTGGGAGGTTTAAGGTTATCTCTTATAATGCAGAATGTATAATTTCCAATTCTTAATTCTTAATTCTTAATTCTTAATTCTACATTCTTAATTCTTAATTCTTAATTCTTAATTCGGTGCTCAAATTGCTGATCGGTAAAATCAACATTGTCTAAGTTAAGGGTGACAAACATCATTAACCTCCGAGTTGGTGTTCAAATAATCTTGTATCCAATTGCAACCATAGATTAGTAACTGATCTAAATCGAGGACTTGATCTAAATTCCATACAATAACAGTGTTGTCTCCACTAGCAGAGGCGAGCATTTCACCATCGGGGCTGAAAACTACGGCTAAGACGCCATCGCTATGTCCTTTCAGGGTAGTTAAAAGGGTTCCATCCCGCTTCCAGAGTTTGACGGTTTTGTCATAACTAGCGCTAGCAATTCTGTTACCGTCAGGGCTAAACACTACTCCTAATACTCCTGCTTGATGACCGTTGAGGGTAGTAATCAAGGTACCATCCTGCTTCCAGAGTTTAATGGTTTTGTCCCAACTCGCGGACGCAATGGTTTCACCGTCGGGACTGATGGCAACGCTGTAAACCCGGTCATGGTGTCCTTTCAGGGTAGTAATTAAGGTGCCGTCTGGCTGCCAAAGCTTGACAGTTTTATCCCAACTGGCGGAAGCAATTAGAGTCCCGTCTTTCTTGATGCAGTCGCTCATGGGGGAAACCACGGCAGTCGCTCATGGGGGAGACCCCCAAGACCGCGCTGCCTCCCCAAGACCGCGCTGCATCGCTTGCTGAAGGCTACTCCATCAATGCGTCCGCTATGGCCGTTGAGGGTATTAATTAAGGTACCGTCCCGTTTCCAGAGCTTAATGGTGTTATCGGCACTAGCGGAGGCAATCATCTCACCGTCGGAGCTGAAGACTACTGCTAAAACGGCGGCGCTATGATTTGTTAAGGTTTTTAGCAAGCTACCGTTTCTGTGCCAGAGCTTGATGGTGTTATCGGCACTAGCGGAGGCAATCATCTCACCATCGGGGCTAATCGCTATTCCTGAAACTCTAGCGCTATGGCCAGTCAGGGTTCTTTGTAGGCTACCGTCTTTATTCCACAGTTTCACGGTCTGATCCCAACTCGCGGATGCAATGGTTTTTCCGTCTGGGCTAATGGCCACTGCCCAAACTAAATCACTATGCCCTCTGAGCCTGGTTAGAATGATGCCATCAGGTTTCCAGAGCCTAACGGTTCCATCCCAACTCGCGGATGCAATAGTTTTTCCGTCTGGGCTGATGGCCACACCGTACACTAAATCTTGATGTCCTCTGAGGGTAGTGAGTAATGTGCCTTCCCAACTCCACTGGTTAACGGTTCCGTCCCAACTCGCGGACGCAATGGTTTTACCATCTGGGCTGATAG
>NZ_JAAHHX010000686.1:0-1495 GCF_010672065.1 Moorena sp. SIO4A1
TAATCCTCTGGATTAAACGGGTCGTACCAAAAATACTCTGGTACTCTGACTTGGTCTTGATAAACTACTTTTTTAGTAGTTTTATCGGTGTTAGCTGTACTATCATAAATTAGCTCAATGATGACATCAGGTCCTTTACCTTCTTCCCAAACTACCCAACTTAGTCGTTCGACTTTGGGAACTCCAAGCACTACAAATACATCCGGACCAAGGCCGTAGGCCACGCTTCGCGAAGCGATGCAGCGCGGTCTTGGGGGTTTCCCCCATGAGCGACTGCATCAAGACACGGAAGTCTTGATTCCTAATTTGTGCTGCACTGAAATGAAGAAACATATTACCCCCAACATAGCCATCTTCCCACTGGGCTAACCAAGGGTATAACGGATCAATCAGCAATTCCATCTGAAGTTTATGTCGTTCCGTTTCCATGGGAATACCGTCATCACAGGGAAGTTCATATTGGGTTGGCGGTACAGGAGTATTAGGCACAACAGCAGAGGTCATGGTTTTAGACATAGTTTCTCTTTGGTGGTATCACCTACTCAACGATAACGCCCATCGCTACGGTATCGTTGAAACTCGCAAAAAAAACTAGCACTTGGTTATGTATTTTTTGACCAAACTATGGTATAAGAGTTGCTACACTAGTTATTCTATTAGTAGTAAAATTTTATAGGACAGTATCGGAATAGTTGTTATAGAAAAGGGAACAGGGAACAGCGGATCTGGGAACAGAAATATGTCTTAACCTTTACTTCGACTGCTATTACTTCGACTGCTATATTTAGTCCGATTAGTAAGATGCGATCGCGTAGCGTGACCAAAGGTCAATCCCGTAGCGGCTCGTACCGAGCATCGCAATGCCACTTGCTTCAGTAGGGTCTAGGTCAGATTTACCCTGTGCAGACAAATCCGCTCCTGCTGTCCGGGGCGTAAGCGATCGCGTCATCGTCTCCGGATTGTACTGGAAAATAATCACACTAGCTAGGGGGTTAGCAGGGTCTAGAGCGACTATTGCCCCTCTCAACAAACGAGGGGAAAGGGGAGATGTAGCCATGAAATCCTTGTGGTTAATAAACTGCTGATCTCAAGTCCAGTTGAATACTTATTATTGAGCTAACTCATCACTTGTTAATTGTTAATTTTTGATTGTCAATGGTCAAAGTCAATATAGCAAGGGAGCAGGGAGCAGGGAACAGAGAAGAGGGAATAGGGAATAGGGAATAGCAATGCGCTGCATCAAGAGGTGCGACCCGTGGCGAATTTAATTCTTAATGGTAAGAGCGCACCTAACAGGGAATCAATGTCAAAGAAGACTGTACCTCATAACTGCGATAAACGCTATATAACGCTTATTTTTGTAGTTTTCAATATTATTAAATCTCAGCTAAAACAATGGTAAATAAGGGAGCATGTCACTTATGCAGAACATTTGTACGCTTATCTGGGTAATAGGTAATAGGTAATAGGTAATAGGTAATGGGTAATAGGTAAT
>NZ_JAAHHX010000687.1:0-1494 GCF_010672065.1 Moorena sp. SIO4A1
ATCCTGACTGCCTGACAGAAGTTCTCGAAAGCCTACAAGAACGGGATCTTTAAAAGCTCAGCTTATGCCCGCACTCGGACTAGGATTCGTTGGTGTTCGCGTAGCGTCGGGCTTTGCCCGAATCGCTACCGACAATCCAAGGGCTATCGAGATCTTCAACTGTTTGCCGGAGCACCCTTGGTGCTGGGGACAAGGTTTTGAGTCAAAAAGGGTAGAGTGGCATGAGAAGCTAGAGTTACTACAAAAACAGCCTTTTCTGATGTCAAACTCTACCCGTCTCTATAGTCAACTATTGGACCTCCTGCGTCAATATAGTAACTACTGCGATTTGCGTCACCTCAAAGTCGAAGCCTGGATGGTTAGCGGCCTGATCTGTAGTGGTCAGCTTAGCTTACCCGCTTGGGAGCCTTACGTTCAATGCCGCGCCCAAAAAGCTCAGAGTGTGGAACGTCGTTGGAGTAGATTTCTTGTCAACAACCGAATTAGGGTAGAAGCGCTCTATGTACCTTTGGTACTGGTAGCCTTGAGAGGCTGGCAAAATCATCGTCTCTATTTAGCCTTAGACACCACAGTATTATGGAATCGCTACTGTATGATTCATTTATGTGTAATTTGTTGTGGTCGAGCAGTGCCTCTGTTCTGGCGGGTGCTAGAACATAGCAGCGCCACTGTAAAGTTCCGGGAGTACAAACCACTGTTGCGGAAAGCCCGGTGGTTCGTAACGTATCACCCCGATGTGATGCTGTTAGCGGATCGAGGCGCAAGCCAATCATAACCTGATGAGTTGGTTGCAAGCCAGTGGTTGGCATTACTGCCTACGGCTCCGAGCGTGATTTACTGCTCCATGGCCCCCGCCGCTATCCCCTTGAATTGAGTTATCTTTGGCCGACCTTAGGAGAAGCGGCATTCTATCACAATGTAGGCTTGTGGGAAGATGGTTTGTATCATTGTAACTTGGTACTGGCTACTGTCAAAGGTGTCAAAGAACCCTGGGCAGTTATTACTGATGAATCTCCTACTTTGATTTCCTTGTGGCAATACGCAGAGCGGTAAGGAGTCGAAGAGTTGTTTCAAGGGTAGCAAATCAGGAGCAAATGAACTGGAAGATTCTCGGATTAACTCCCCCGAAGCTCTCGAACGCTTATACTTAGTGGCCGCTTTCGCTCTCCAAAACAGCACTACTCTTTGTCTGGCCGTACAACTTGCACCGCTTGCGTCAACAAGTTGTTCGCGTAGCGTGACCAAAGGTCAATCCCCATTGGCGGCGAGGCATCAGTTATCTCAAAATAGGTCTACGCTGGCTCAAGGGGGTTCACGAACATTGGACGCCAATTGTTAACCCCTGTGTTCAAGTTACCCCGCGACCCGCAACCAAGCTTTGCTTCTTTGAAGGCTGAGCAGCATTACTACGACCGAATCTGGTTTACTCGTATTCGCTCGAAGCACTGCACCCCTTGATGACTGCCATTTTCCAAGATGTGTCAGGCAGTCAGC
>NZ_JAAHHX010000688.1:0-1492 GCF_010672065.1 Moorena sp. SIO4A1
AACTCCGCCAAAATCTTTTCCGCCTACAAAAGCGCGTGTATAAAGCAGTTCGAGATGGTGACTTGAGGAAAGCACGGTCATTACAAAAACTGATTCTTAAATCTCGCTCAGCCCAATTTTTGGCCGTTCGACAAGTATCACAGCTAAATAAAGGAAAGAAGACAGCTGGAATTGATGGTCTGTCAAGCCTCAATTACAGACAGCGAATAGAGCTGGTAGAAACATTGAACCACTATGCCTCCGACTGGAAACATAGCGGACTACGGGAAATCCCCATTCCCAAAAAGAATGGAAAAACCCGGATGTTGAAAATACCAACAATCCCTGACCGAGCATGGCAAGTAAGCGCCAAGTTTGCCTTAGAACCAGCCCACGAGGCCACGTTCAGCGCCGACAGCTACGGGTTCAGAACAGGTAGATGTACACAAGACGTACAAAAACGCCTATTTCAAAATCTAAGAAGCAATAAAAACGGCACTAATAAAAATAAGCAAATTATCGAACTAGACATAAAGAAATGCTTTGACCGCATCGCACACAGCTCCATAATGGATAGATTGCTAGCACCTGCGTGTCTAAAACAGGGGATTTTCAGATGCCTAAAAGCAGGCATCAATCCGGAATTCCCAGAGCAAGGAACACCCCAAGGCGGTGTGGTCAGCCCCCTACTAGCAAATGTGGCACTCAACGGAATAGAGGATATACATCACAGTCTTCGGTACGCCGATGATATGGTAATAATCCTCAAGCCAAAAGACAATGCCGAGAAAATTTTGAATAAAATCAAGATGTTCCTAGCAGAACGCGGGATGGAAATCAGCGAAGAAAAGACCAAGCTAACTAAAGCGACAGATGGATTTGATTTCCTGGGGTGGAACTTCCGCGTCCAGAAAAACGGAAAATTCCGATGTATTCCCTCAGAGGAAAATCACCGGAACATACGCAAGAAAATCAAAGCCATAGTCAACAACTCGAATTATGGTGCTGAAGTAAAAGCCAAAAAGTTAGCCCCCATCGTACGCGGTTGGCGTAATTACCACAGCAGCTGCGACATGAGCAGCGCTCGGGACTCCCTATGGTTCATGAACCAGACCGCAAACCGGAAATTCCGTAAAGAAAAGAAGGTCAACCGGTATAAAGCCAACGAACTATGTAAAAAAGGATTCCCAAAGGTAGGTTACAAACAAAACCAACATGTAAATGTAAAGGGGACTAAGTCACCCTATGATGGCGACCTAGTCTATTGGAGCAATCGGAACTCACGATTATACTCTGATGCTACCTCTGAAGCCTTGAAAAAACAGAACCATTCCTGTGGACACTGTGGTTTAAAGTTCTTAGAAGACGAATCTGTACACCTCCATCACGTCGATGGAAACCACGACAATTGGAAATCTAAGAACTTACTAGCAGTACATCAAAGCTGCCACCAACAGATACACTGAAGCAAAGCGAAAGCTAAGGATATCTAGGAGCCGAGTGAGGGGAAACC
>NZ_JAAHHX010000689.1:0-1492 GCF_010672065.1 Moorena sp. SIO4A1
TTTTGCCAAGCCAGAGATAAGCTATCGATAGATATATCTTGAACAGCTCAAGGGGTGACAAGGGAGCTGTAAACTAGAGAGAATAATGGTTTAAGCCAAACCTAAGCCCAAAAAATCGGGAGGTCTCTGTAGCCTCCCCCAAAGCAAATATGTTTCCTAAATTCTACCAGACGGTGTTGGAGACTCATCTGACTCCTGGCCAATATCTAACACTACAATTGTTAATTTTACTTTTACAAAAGTATCGAAATGTGCGCTTGTCGGACTTAGCTGAACGATTTCCACAACCGATAAAATATCAGAGCAGGGTAAGAAGTTTACAACGTTTTTTAAATTTCCCTAAATTGAGTGCAAAACTTCTGTGGTTTCCCATAATAAAACAAATTTTAAAACAAGAGTTTCGTCCTCATACCTCTAATCGAAAACAAAGAAGACGAAGCCAAAAACTTAAACTTATTCATCAAGGATATCTACTAGTAATTTTAGACAGAACTCAATTGCAAAATCGAAATTTAATGGTGTTAAGTTTAGCTTGGGGTCATCATGCAATTCCTGTGTATTGGCAACTTTTGCCGAAACGAGGAAACAGCAGTTTGGCAGAGCAAAAAAAAGTTATAGCTCCGGTCTTAAGGCTACTGCGTTCTTATCCGGTCCTCGTATTAGGAGACCGAGAATTTCATAGTGTCCAACTGGCTAACTGGCTGCAGGAGAGGAAAGTAGACTTTGCTTTACGTCAGAAAAAGGGCACTTGTATTCAAGATGATGATGCCGTTTATCGACCTCTCAAAGATTTAGGATTTCAACCAGGAATCTCTCGATTTTACTCAAAAATTTCTTACACGAAAGCCCATCAGTTAGGAAAGTTTAATCTAGCGGCTTATTGGAAACGTAAATATCGGAGTCGAGCCAGTAAAGAACCTTGGTATATTCTCACAAGTCTTGATAGCCTACCACGTACTTTATCCTGCTATCCGGCTCGATGGGGTATCGAAACACTATTCAGAGATTTAAAAACTTCAGGCTATAATCTCGAAAATACAAAGGTTAATGAACGACGGTTAATTGCCATTGTTTTGATCATTTCCATTGCTTATACTCTCGCCACTTTACAGGGAAAATATTTACAATATCTAGGAGTGATTGAGTATATTTGTCGTCCAACTGAACCGGACCGTTTAACAGAGCGACATAGTTTTTTTTGGATGGGATTGCACGGTCCCGATTGGGTTCAATCTCTGGCAATTTGGTCGGATTTAGCTTTTGCTCTGATCAGTCTCAAACCTCACAAATCTCTCTATTTCCAGCGGGGACTTAACGCTAAGTCCCTTATCCAGAGTGCTTTGTAGCCTTCTTGTCACCCCTTGAGCTTGAACAGCTGTCTGCAAACCCGTTTAATCCTGATTAATTTTCAATTTTAAATTGTTAATTAATCAGAAAATTTTCCCTGGTTTATATTATTTAAAAGTAGTCAATAGTACATGATATGAACCCT
>NZ_JAAHHX010000069.1:0-33167 GCF_010672065.1 Moorena sp. SIO4A1
TATAGATTTCTCCTGCCTGACTTGGCTGAGATAGGTCCCTATTTTCTGGAGTTGCTCCTCTTGCTCTAGACTTAAGTGGCTCACCAAATCTCTCCACCCATTAATCCACGTTAACAATTTTTATACAGAAACATCGGATAGTAACATCCTCTGGGCATCTCACCATAGAACTTATCAAAACTTATCAAAACTTAACAATATAGCCAATTTGCTGATGAAATAGGAAAACTCTCTAATTCTAAGGTATGGTTTGGATTGGCATCCTCCCCCGGCAGGAACAATCCTCGCGCTGGGGGATTTCCACGTTATACCGAGTTGCATTCAAAAAGAGTAGATTGGTTGGATAAAGAGATGGGGAGATGGGGAGATGGGGAGATGGGGAGATGGGTGGAAGAGGAAGTTATAAGTTTGACCGCAACTTGATATCACTGTAAGTCTTTATCCTTTCGTTGAGTTGGCTGAATGCTGTTCCCGTAGCGTCCGCGTAGCGCATATGCTTAAGAATTATCAGCTAATTTTTGGCAAGAATTTAATGCATCCTTTTGTTTGCTTTATTTGCCGTAAATTTATGCTTGAATAATGTTTTAATAAGGGAAAAGTATTATGATAGAATTTGATTTATTTTTCGGTAATATTCTGCATATTTCTACATTTATTTATATATAAAAATCAAAAATTTATCGTTTTGATATACGGATAACAGTCTAGCAAATAAAAGACATATTATGAACATAATTTTAAATTTTAACAGTGGTTTTAACTGGCGATAGGTTTTTGATATCCTGACTAAAGTCAGGATAAAAGGAGTGGGGTATTGACAAAAGCGATACAAAGGGGATAGTATTGCGAACGTGACCAAATGCCAGACGAAAAAACTAGATATAGAACGATTAAACCAGTTGCCGAAGGAGGAAGTGGTAGAAATGCTCATGACTGCAGCGAAGTCTATAGATAGATCAGCAGCAAGCAACAATAGAAGAACTGAAAAAAGAAATAGATAAACTGCCTGTAATTAGCAGAGTTAGATCGCAAAATATCATCAAAACTGCGATCAACAGACCTACTCAGAAATAGTAAAAACAAGATACAGGAGAAAAATCTAAACGTCAACCAGGCAGACAGCAAGGACATCAAGGAAAAACCTGGAGTGGCTCTCGGTCTCGGGAACCTTTTCAGGATACTGCTAATTTATCTATCGGCTAATTTATTAAGTTAAGTAAATATTAAGTTAAGTAAAAAAAATGCTCTGCTTAGGGGTAGTCTGTGATAGAGTTTGTTGAGCAAGCTCGACCGGCTCAACTTGATAAAACTGCACTTGCTCCTTATTTGATTCCATAACCTTACGTTCTGAATCATTACATATAATTCAAGGGAGTTTTTATGCTCGCATACGGATTTATAACATTATTGAGTCTAGGTTCTGAGTACTACTTTAAATACGAGATTGATGCTCAGACTGGTTTCCAGATCTATTGGATTACAATCCCTGAGGGACTCGATAAGGAACGCTATAGCAAACAAACAATCTCCGAGTTTTTAGCAGAATCATCAGTTGCACAAATTCTCAAACCTGGAGCACCCCTTGATAAGAGCCTTTATCAAGCTAGCCTAATTTTACCCGGATTACCAGCCTCACCTTTCGATGCATTTTATACTATTGAACTAACCTACGACAGCGATTCATTTACGTTAGGAGTTCAATCGACTGATTCTTTTGGATTTAGTCCGGAAGGCTCAACCCATTTCAAAGATTTAAATCTAAGTTTTACCCAGCAACTTAATTCCGAAACCGTCACTGTCAGTGGAACAGTGACGGCGGTTTTCTCTGGTCAAGATATTGTCCTTGAGGCAGGGGTGAGCGATGGCTCTGAACTGATTTTTAATTACAATCCCAATAATCCTCAGGAAATCCCGATTCAACCCTGGGGCAATTTAGAGTTGACGACTTTTACGGTGAAACCTGGGTCAAATCCTCTTCAACCCCAGGTGCTCTACTGGTTTGGAGAAAAGTCGGGAGAATGGGTTTATGATTGCTCCTTGAGGAATACCGAAGATGCACCCGCCATCGACTTACGGATTCAAACGGAGCCAGAAACAGTGCAGTGGGGATTAGGGTCTATTGCTGTTAAAGATGGCTTGATCGAGAGTGAAAATGCGACCCTAGAAGCGGCAAACCTAAGTTCTGCTAGCAAACTGATCAAGGCATTCCAAGAGAGCAACGAAATCACTATTGCAACCTGGATTAAGCCTAGCCAAACGGGTCAACAATACCCAGCTATAGTCCTGACTCTATCCGAAGATCCTCAAAATCCCTATGTGACTCTGGCTCAAGGGGATTCAGAATGGCTAGAGGGTTATGGAAATCGGTGGTCGGGGGATTGGTACCATCACGACGAGTATAGTGTGCTATTGCGCACCAACACTAATGATAGAAACCGATATTGGCAAATCCTGACGACAAGTCCCGACACAGTAACAACCGAGCTAACCTATGTTGTCTATACCTTCTCACAGAATAACTTCGGGGATGAGAGTGATAATGCCAAGTTGTATCTCAATGGCAAGCTAGACAATTCAAAATGGATTAATAGCGATAATCAGGAGCGTCATTTTTGGAGAAATAGGAATCAGCAGAGTAATCGTGGAAAAAATAGGAATCAGAGGGATAATCGTTGGAAAAATCGGAATGATGAGGAGGATTCTCCTTGGAAAGATAGGGATGATCCCGAACTTAATTCTTGGATCAATGACCCTGCTGTTAAGTTAGCTTTAGCAAATGACGTTTTATTTATCCAACGCAGGGGCAACTTCCCAAGGAATGAAGATTTCCCTTGGGAAGGGGAACTCTACGAGGTGGCAATTTATGACTCCGCCCTGACACCAGAGGCGATTTACCAGCGCTACTACCCCACTATTGAAATTTTGGGCAACCTGACGCTGACTAATATGCCCACTCCTTTGAACCAACCCCTAACTGCTCAACTGACTTTGGAGGGTATGCCGGATGTAGAGCATTATTCAGAGTCTAAGCTCAATCTTAAGGTTGACACCTCTGAAATCCGGGAAGTTACTCCTGAGTTTGACTTCACCAAGATTGCCCTGGAATGGCAATCAGAACCTGGAACCTCCCCAACCTGGTACTTTAAGTGGGGACAAGTGGATAGCACGTTATGGAAAACGTCAATTCCCTTTACGGCAGTTCAAGGGGATGCGCCGGGTAAACTTGCCCTCAATTCACCGGAATTCGATTTTCAAATCGGATTAGGACAAATTAATACCCTAGAGGGGTTGTGTCTATTCCTGAAATCAGATACCACCGGGGAGATCTGGCAGATGTATTCCATCACCTCTGTGTCTGAACTAGTACTCCCCCAATTAAGGGATTATCGCCCATTTGATTGGACGGTAGATTTCAAGCTACTGTTTGCTCGTCACGATCAACAACGGAGTCAATTTGACCCCCTCGGGATTGAAGATGGGAAAGTCGTTCTCAAGGGCAATTGGTTGGGAGAAAACCTTGTACTCCATGGCTGGTGGCGCAATGAGCAGTTTGTCCTGGAAGGGCAAAGAACTTTGAGTCTACCGTTTGAAGTTACCTTGGGTCCTATCTTTGAACCCGGTACCTCCCACAAGATTATCGACCAGGTAGCGATCGCATCAGTGATGAACGCCACTGTAATCCTGGAACTGACTGAGTTAGGCTTTTTGGCAAAAGTCTCTGGAACCTTTGATTGGACTGATCAAGCAGGGACGGTAAACACCTTTACAGTGCCGGAGTTTACCCTAGTCCGCCCACCGCTGACTCCCAATCACATCCTGGAAGCGATTTTGGCAAGGTTAAATTCCGAAGTAGATGTCATCTTTGCACAACAGTTTCGCCATCAAGCGGACTACTACTTTACGGTGGTGGAGCAAAAACCTGTTATTTATTTGGGCAAACCCAACGACCCTGCTGCGATTACCCAAACTACAACATTGCCCCAGTTATTCAACACTGCTGCGGATTCCAATAATATCTCCAGCACCGCAGGCATCTTTACCCTGACAGAAAATGCCGATCAAAGCTGTACCCTGACCATAACTCCTCCGGAAAGCAGTGACAATTGGCTAGATCAACTTAAGACCGATTACGACAACTTTATTACTCAACTAGATACCAACAGTAATCTGATTCCTGGTACCCTCACCTTGGTCAAAACCCGGATTGCTGAACGGATGCCGTTGTTGGTTGAGGAAATTCTCTACTACTACTACGGCTTGGATACTGTTAATGGCTCAGTGGATTTGCAAGCTGGAATGCGGTTACGGGTCGATTACCAAAACTATCAGTTCGTTCATCCAGCCCAATCTACGGCTAATTCAGGGTTTGTGGGCAGTGGCACGTCTTACTATAGCCTCAACAGTTATCGGGATGGCACTAACCTAATGATTAATTTTGATGGGTTTTTGTCCCAAATCCAGCCCTATGTCACCACAGATATTGCTACGGTAGGGGCTGGAAGTAGTCTGGATACCTTTAAAGTTGGCTATCAAAAACCCTACTTGCGGCTAGTTTATCCTAGTTTGGCAGCTCCTTCTGCAGGTTCCCTCGATCCCGGACAAGCTGCAACCATTATGGGAGCCGCAACAGTAACAGACCTGGATAAAAATACAAACGTTGCCAGCTTTTATTTCCGAGGACGAGCAACAGTCATTCCAGAAATTACGGTGGTGCTACAGGAACAACCGGTATTTGTTCCGGTGGGAACGACTTTACGACAACTGATGGAGCAACGTGTCAGTATTCCGTCAGTATCCCTGGGAGAATCGCTGCTGCACTCTACCGGAAAACCGAGGTTGAGCCGTCTTTTACACGAAGGGGTATCCAACGAACCTAGCTATCGGTTTATCTACCTGGACGTAGATAGTCCGGTGCTTGATTTGCCTCTGGTCAAGGGCGATCGCATTGTCCTGTAGGGGGTGAGCAGATGACTACCTTTACCCAATCAACAGCACAGGCGCTCTACTTTTTACCTGAATCCGTTAACCCTACCGTTCTTGATGCAGTCGCTCATGGGGGGAACCCCCAAGACCGCGCTGCATCGCTGCCCTATAGCATTGGGTTTTGGGTGAATGAAGGATCGATAGAAGGTTCCCAAACTGTTTCCCTGGAAGAAACTTGGACAATAAAGACGGGAATATATCTATTTATCAAAGCTGCTCCAGAGGGGAATGATGCTATAAACCCTTCGGTATTGAGTGACCGCATTGCTGAATTTCTGATTACACCTTCGGTACGCAATACTCGGTTTTTGTGGATTGATAACCCAGAGGAGTTAGTCTCTCGCTGGCGATTTCATGCCCTAACCCTGTCTCCAACAGATACCGTAGAGCGACTGACCTTTTTTAATTTCCGCAACTATGAATTAGCGATCGCTAGTGGTGTAGTTTGTCAGTTGAATGGAACTAAAGACGGGTTTGTGTTTGCCCTGGATCCGTCTGTACACAACCTCCCTAACACCGGGACTGAATCACCGGAAACTGAATTACCGAAAACTGACCCCTTTTATTTGTCCACAGGTTATGGTGCTCATCAACTGAAAGGTATTGAGGTCAATGAAGCAGGGGAAGCTCTGGCATTACCCTTTAGTGGAGAGTTGGCCGGTTGCCTGACCTTTGCCCTGACCTTGCAAAACCGATCTCCTGGCACCGCCTCCTTTGAGGAACTGGTCTATCTGGATGTTACCCTGCGGATGTTTTTCAAATCCGCAAACTCCTTACTAGACCCGAGTGACCCCTTGTCTGGTTTTGCAGGATTGAATAGCGACCAGGAATTCCTGATTTCTAGCCATCGATATCCTTTTCTGGGGGAAGATAGGGATGCTGCTTCCCATTATTCTAAGCAGGGGGATGGTAGCCAAAATCTGACCTTATATAGCGCCCTAGATCCCCTCCAACCCTTGAATGGCGATCGCACTTACTTTGCCTTTGTAGAGCCAGGAAACTCTACTATTTCGGATTTATCCTTGCCTTCTTGTTATCGCACCAATTTGGGATATTCCATTCATGTCACTCCCCATGGTCATGGGGACAGTCGGCTAATCTTTGCAGAGCGTCCAGGGCAGAATTCTAGCATCTTTGGTTCACCCTTGTATCTAGTCCCCCAAGGGAAATATACTCTCTCGGTTCCCAATTACGAGAGTACCCCTATCCCCAGTGGAAAGGACTTTTCGATACGAGATGAAGATAACTTCTTGTGTGGATTAGCGGGGATTGAATACATTCAACTGTCGAGTCAACAGGTTAATATTCTGCATCTGGAAGCTGGAAAACCGACCTTTGCGCCGGATTTCGTTCCTGAGCAAATTGTAGATACCAATGAAGCTGGGCAGCGTCTAGAATCGGGAACAACCACAGCTTGGGGATATATTGAATATGACCAAGTAACGAATTTACCGGTCTATTTTTCCCAACCCAAGCAGTCCTTGCTGTATCGAGCATCAACGTTTCAGGATGGAAACCAAGACCCAACTGATGATCCCCTCAGGTTTTTGGAGGTTCCCGTTACAGGACTGCCAAGGGGAGAGTATTTACCCTTGTTTCCCTATGGTGGCGTAACCGGAACCCTGGCTCACTATCAGCAAATGGAGGAACAAATCCTCAATCCCCAGCGCCGCCAAAAAATTAGAATTGTTGCTGAAACAGACACCACTCAACTTACCGGTGAACCTCAGGAAATACAGGGCATAGGCATAGGGACATCTAGTCCGCAAGCATTCAGTGCCTTGAGTAGATCAGCTACCCCTGAAGCTCAGGCCATGGCTGCTGCTAGCTCAACAACGGAAACCATTACTGGTACAACTTCCCTGGGATTGTTGGCAACCTATTCCTCTGATTATCAAACCCTCAATAGTCTATTACTGGCGAAGGATACCGAAAAGAAGGATGTGAGTTTGCAGGACCTAGAACGGGGTTCATCCCTCCGTTCAGCTTTCCAGTCCAGTCAGATGTTCCTGGTGATAACTGACCCGAGTTCCCTCAAAACCTTTGATACCAATGAACCTCCTCAAGTTATCAAAGAGCATTTTCAGAATAATCAACTGACTATTCAAGGGTGGACCTTTGATCTCAATCCAGACAATTGGCGACAGGGCACAGGGGATACTGATACGGTCTTACTGTTTAAGTTCCTAGATAAGCCCCTGATTGATATTCTCAAGGATACCGCCCTGTGGGAACAACCGGAGGTATTTGTCGGGACGGCAACGGATGCTGATGAACGGGTCAAGGAAATTAAAGCAGTGCGCGATCGCTTAGTGACATTCTTTGAAAATGCGATTGCAACCGCCAACGACCCCAATGCTGCCGAAAAAGACCGGGATAATGCTGCCCCTCTAGCCCGGGTTGGCAGCAGCACCTTTTGGTCAGGGATGATCGCGTTAAATGTCAAGCTCCCGGTCGGGACAGGAATGCCTCCAGACTTGAAAGCCCTAGAATGTGGCATACAAGACCGGGATAATTTCTACGCTCAGTATGTTGGAAGTAACGGCACCCCGATTTTGCCCCAAAATGGGCAATTGGTAGCGGAACAGTCTTCTTTGTTTGGATTGCTGGACTATGAAGACAACTCCGTGCCAGAAACTGGTCCATCGGGCTATGCCTTCCAGGTGGCCAACTTACGGGTGCAGTTCCAAAATTCTCAAATTACCGCATTTTCCAGTGAAGTCAATCTTACCCTAGATAAACTCTTTGACGAAGCCACCCAATTACTCAATAGCCGCTCAGGACGGAATATCGTCATTCTCCAGGGCTTTACGGAAGAACACAATGGGGTGATTACCTATGGCTTTAGCTTTAGCGGCGAGAACTATTTTGCCCTACCCGATAGTCATATTCTCAATAATGTTGACATCGTTAAGGCCACTTTTTCCACAGATCCCCCAGGCAATGATACTACACTCACCATTGGACGATTTACCCTCTGGGGCCGTCTCAATTTCCGTGACCTAGAGGCCTTTGATGGATTATCCTTTGGGTCAGATACTTCCCTGTCCGATGAAGTGTTAACTGCCAGCAACCTGGTCAACCGCAGTGCCCGTGCCCTGGAAGACGATTATCAGGTAGGGATTGATACTCTCAATCAAGCATCAGCGGAGTTGCAGCAAAAACTGGATGAGCTAGCTAATAACGAACAATTCCTCCAGTTTTCAAAGCTGAGTATTGTGATGAACTGCAAGCATACCAATGGTACCCAGGATATCACCTTTAGTGTGGATCCCAGCCAAATTGCCTTTGATTTCGCTCGCAGTAAAGCCCGCCCCCATAGTCTCTACAGCAAATTTCCCCTCAAGCTGACTAACTTCGTTTATCTCGACCCTGCTCAACCCGATAACAAGCCTAAAGGGTATCTTACGGTTAAAACTCCCTTGGGCAGTGGTTCTATGCCCAACAGTGGCTTTGGTTTTAACTTCGAGTTTAATTTGGGCAGTTTGGGGGCATTGTCGGGATCGGCTCAGTTTGTGGTTAATCTGTTGATTATCTGGGAACCGAATCAGGATGGTTCCCAGGAGGGAGCAACAACCTTTGTGGGATTGAGGCTACCGGGAATTGGTGGGGATGTACTGGGTTTTCCTCTCCAAAGTGTACTGAAGCTGTCCTTCAAGACGGTGGAATTACTAGTTGATTCGACTAGCGCTTCTGGTACAGCTTACTTGTTAAAAATCAAGAAGGTTGCTCTTAAGTTTTTTGTCCTCTCATTTCCCCCCAATGGACAAACCGAAATTGTTATCTTTGGCAATCCTGATGCCACTGATAGTAATGATGCCGTTGGTTGGTATGCTGCTTATGCTAAATAACTACAGCTATCTGGTGGTGCGTCCCCCACCAAAGGTTAATGTCCAACTATTAAAAGCAACGTCAGCTATCAGCTATCAGCTATCAGCTATCAGCTATCAGCTATCAGCTTATAGGTTAGGTCACAGGCTAGAAGCCTGTGCCACGCTAGTTGGCTTTTGAATAAAATAAGCTGACGGCTGACGGCTGACGGCTGACGGCTTACAAAGCCACTAACCAATAGATTTAATTTAATTTAAATAAACAGGAGATCCGATGGCAGAGCAGAAAATCCCCAATTATCAAGATATTAACGATATCCCAACGTTTATGGAGGAAGTACAGACTACCTATAGCATTACTGAAGAATTGCCCATCACCTTATCTGACAATCATCCATTATCTGATATGTGGGCAAAACCAATTACTGTTACGGAAGGTACATCACCGGATCCTTGTTATACGGCTACTGGATCAATTAATGATCAGTTTCCCTTCAATTTTGCCAAGGATTTTCCCTTTGATATTAAAGATTTCAGTTTTCTAACCAACCAAGACGTTGCTCCTGAACTAGCAATGAAGTTGAAGATTGATGTCTTCCAACCTATCCCGGAACCTGAAGATAGGAGGGGGATTAAAGTAACCGTATTTTCGGTACCCCAATCTGATGATTATCCCAATGGTGTCATTGTTAAAAAAGGCTTAACCTTTGTGGACGAAAATGGAAATACTGTGGCTGATGATAATCTTTCGACACAAAAGATTCCAGAAGAATCAGTGGTTCCCCCGGAAGCTGAAGTTAAGCTCGATCAACTATAAACCAATCGAACTTTTATAAGTTATACTTGGTAAGTAATAGTGTTTTAATTTTACTGACATTTTTTGATTTTATTAGATTGAACAAGGAGCAAGAAGATGGCAGATACTAAAGTATTTTTTTGTGTTTCTCTAGAACTGGCTGGAAAGACAATTTCCTTAGAACCTAAAAATGCTATTAATGAAATTAAAGAAAAGGGAATTGAAGTTGAACTTCCGGCAGGGGAGAGAGTCTATTTAGGGACAGTAGGTACCTCTCTTAACAGTATTTTACAAACCCTAGGAGCAGTTGAGTCAGGCACAACGGCTTCCTTTCTGAATGAGGATGGCACTCTCAAGTCCGACGAATTACCAGATATTACCGTCTTACAGGATGCGGCAAGTGTGCTGGTTGAAGCTGGTTTATATGTGGATGAATTTCATGTCAGAATTCCAGGTTCTAGTGCTTCAACGACAAATGCTGATGGAAAGAAAGTCGTTGATAAAACGAAGACAGCTTATACTGTTGGACTATCAGCAGAATGGCAAGAGAATTCAGGTCAATTAATAGATGGATTAGACCTTAAATTAAGGGGGGTCTATTTCAAAATCAGTAATGAAGAATAGCGATCAGTAATCAGTGATCAGCTATCAGCAATCAGCAATCAGTTATCAGCTATCAGCTATCAGCTATCAGCTATCAGCTTATAGGTTAGGTCACAGGCTAGAAGCCTGTGCCACGCTACTTGAGGTGCTTTTGAATAAAAAATGCTCCCTGATGGCTGACGGCTGAATGCTGACCACTGACCGCTGACTTTAGATAATTCCATTTTTGCCTAGTAATATTTCTGAATCGAGCCATGACTGCAATAGTGCAAAGAACAACCAGTGTTAGCTTTGGTCTGGTCTCAGAGCTAACCGTTGCTGGTGAAACTGTCAATTTGATCCTGGAGAAAATTGAAGACCGCAACGTAACGGTTTATCGGGGCGGTATGATTGCTGGACAGCGACTTTATGTCGTGGCGCTTTTGGAAGAACTGATTCCAGAATTAGATGCACCAGACTCGATTCAGAACTTAGCCATTACCAAAATGGCGGTGGAATTGCGACCGGATAAAGGGGCATTTTCCTTTGAGGCTGCTATTGGGTCTGTTACTGGGGGAGGGGCCTGGTCGATTACCCTCGATTCGGGGCCAACCTTATCCATCGAACAGCTTGCCCTGTCAGTGTCATCGGTCAAATCCTCTGGCTCAACCAATGGCAATCAACAGAATACGGCAGAATCCCTCTCCCAGCAGCGAAAACTGTCATTTGAGGGGCTGTTTGAGTTATTTGGGGGCGAATTTGCGGTTAAGGTTGCCCATCAATTTTCTTCACAAAGTGGAAAGATTGTCAGTCAGTGGGGATTTTCTGCCACTGCTCAAAATATTAGTATTACTGAAGTCATCAAAGCTTTTGGGTTTTCCCAGGATAAACTCGATGAGTATGGATTGCGGAATTTAGTAGTTTCCCTGGCATTTGCGCTACAACAAACCCGCTATCAAGAGAATAGTACACAAATCGTCGAATCCCGCTATACCTTCACCGGATCCATGGATTGGGATACTGGCATTTCCTTAGTGCCAGGGGAAGAAACCCTGCAAATCCAAGCGGCGATTCAAATTACTAAAACCTCCAGTAATAGATCAGGGGGAACCTCTACGACCCTAAAAGGCGCGATCGCAGGAACGGTCAAAGCCTCTATTCCCTTTTTCGATACCTTACAACTCTCGGTTATCTATACCTTTAGCCAAACCAGTAGCACATCAGGCTCTGGTCGTTCATCCAAAGCCCTGGCTAATCGTACCGGTGAGTTAATTTTCCAACTCCAAATCAGTACCCTGTTGTTGAGCGCAGTTTACACCAATATCAATAATCGTAAACTGTTGCGGTTTAGCGTTAGTTTGATCAATGGCAACAATAATCCCACTATTGGTGACCTGATTGCCTATATTGTCAGTGTATATGACTCCAGCATTACTGACTTTGAACTCGACCCACCCTGGGATGAATTTGCTAAACAAGAAATAGCGCTAGATAAGTTTAGTCTGGAGATAGACCTAACTAATAAATCCATCACCATTTCCTACAAGGCGACCTTGAATGTCTTGATTGCTAAGGTATCCAATGTGGGGTTGTCTTACCAGTTTGGGACTAAGTCATCTCAGGTCAGTACCCAACAAAATAATGCTAGAACAGCATCCAATAAAAAAATAGCGATCGCAGTAGACTTAAGTATTCCTGGACAACCCAAAAAGCGAGTTCAGTGGGACCCAGTCAATGAAAATCCCCCAGAAGTGCCCAGCACTAAAGCCCCGATCTTCGAGCTGAAGTTCCTGGCTTTGGGACAACGGGTTGCCTTCGCACCAGAAATTGTGCAACAAGCTCGTACTATTGAGCAATTCACCACGGTGATGCGCCAAACCTTGGTACCCCTTCCCCCTATTAAACGGCGGCAAAATCCCCTCACAGCTCTGCTACAGTCCTTACCCTCAGCCGTAAGTTCTGACCCCACTCAACCGATTCAATTTTCAGGTCAGCCCATTCAGTTTAGTGCAGAGAGTGGGTGGTTAATTGGTGCCCAATTTGTGATTTTGGGTGCCATTGAGATCAGTGTAATTTTCAACGATCCCTTTATCTACGGGCTGCGCATTAGCTTGTCGGGACCCCCAGTACAGAGTTTTGCTGGATTTGAATTTGAAATCCTCTATCGCCGCATTAGTGACACTGTCGGGGTCTATCGCAGTGAGCTGGTTTTACCCGACACCATGCGGTATATCGACTTTGGTGCTGTTCATATTACCCTGCCGGTGGTTGCCATTGAAATCTATACCAATGGAGACTTTGGCATCGATGTGGGCTTCCCTTGGGGTGGTGACTTTTCGAGATCCATTGCCGTTAATGTCGGCATCTTTTTAGGATTAGGGGGCTTCTATTTCAATAAACTGAGTGCAGAAACAGCAACCAGTGTTCCCAACATTGTTAGTGGCACCTTTGACCCGGTATTGGAATTTGGCATTGGCTTACAGGTCGGGTTGGGGAAAATTATCAAGAAAGGTCCTCTGCGCGCCGAATTCAGCATTACCATGCATGGGATTTTGCAAGGGGTGTTTGCTACCTATAATCCCACCGATACTAATCAGAAAAAGGCCACCTATTACCGGATTCAGGGTGGTGTAGCCATTGTTGGTCGCATCTATGGTGTCGTGGACTTTAAAGTAATTCAGGTTGATGTAGAAGTCCTGGTTAAAGTTGCGGTGCTGTTTGTGGTGGAGGTATACAAAGCCATTCAGGTGGCTCTGGTGGCTACGGTTTCTGTCAGAGCATCGATCAAGATTGCCTTTGTCCGGATCAGATTTAAGTTTAACTTGACCGTGCGGGAGCAATTTGTTCTCGGTTCAGATAGCACACCACCCTGGCAACTCGCTGCTGGTTCTGGGGGAGCAATGGCAGCAACTGTTCCGGTATTTACTGCCCGTGCTCAAACCGTGCGTCCCTATCGAATCAAAAAAAATGGTAGGGCTAATCGCTTTGGTTTTGCTAAAGCCCAGACCATTAGTAGCACAAGAACAGTTACAAATGTAACTACTACAAATGCTACTACTACAAATACTACTACTACAAATGTCACTACCCAAACATCTGGTGGACGGTCATTGCGATGGGATGATGGCACAACGGGAATTAAGCTAGCACTCCCCGGAGACGTGCGCACGGAAACTGTAAAAGACGACAAGCTTCGCCTCGATATTTATTTTCAACCGTCCTTTACTAAGACCGAAACAGATACTAAGACCGAAACAGATACTAAGACCGAAACAGAAGTAAGTGGTATCGGGTTATTGTTTATGGAAAACTCGATTCCTCTAGATGATAACTCTACCAATGATAATGATACGGACTTTGATGAGTTAGTTAAAGCCCTATTTAAATGGGTGATTTATGCCTATTTATCAGATAGTGAGCGTAATGCTTTAAATATCGACACAAGTGCTGTTAATGTTGATGCTCAAGTCTTAACGTTGGAATTGTTAGAAGATGTTTATACCCTATTCGTTAACTACTTAGAGGAAGAACCGGCGGATGATTTTTGGGCACCCCTGATTCGATTCTTGTCTAGGAATTTTATATTTGATATCACCGACCGCCCCATCGATAATACGGAAATTAGTGGTACCATTTTCCCGATGTTTCCTCAACTTCAGATGGAACTAAAGGATGGTGCTGATGAGAATGATCCCAATAAGCAGCCCAATATCGTTGATTTTGATAGTACGAAATATTCTCCCGCTCAAATCAAGGCGATTCAAAATTATTTTCAATCCTCCAACTATAACCATAACCAGAGCACAGAAGAAGTGCTGGGACAAATACCGACCAACGATGCATCCGCAGATTTAGCGATCGCTGAACTTTTATTTATTGACTACTTCACCTTAATTATTCGTTCTGTCGTGCAGCTTGGCATCGATCATGTTAGGGATAAAAAAGATGGGGTTGATGCCAATGGTACGATTACTCTGATTGACTTACTCAATCATTTCAATGGTGGTGAGTCGTTCCAATCCTTAGCGGGAATGACCTCACGATTCTTGTTGCATGGATTGCGATTACCCATCCTTACAGGTAGCACTACAACCATTAATGGACAACAACAAGCTGCTTATCTTGCTACAGGACAACAATTTACTGTCACAGTCACGCGCACCCCTCCCGCAACAGACGGGGATAGTGAGACGGTAACGATTAGCCCCAATGAAATCCGGTTATTTAAACTAGATACCTTGACTTGGATTCGACTAATTGATTATCAAAGTCAGACCAGTGATAGTGAAACTAGTCAGACCAGTGATAGTGAAACGTTAACCTGTGAACTCAATTACCCTTTCCCGGATAGTGATCCTCCCTACAACACCATTACGCTTATTAAGCAGCTTGATGAGGCAGAAACCAGTGGAATTTTGCCCACAACTCCTCCAACACTGCTGGAGTTTTACAATCCCACGAACCAGCAATACACCATTCGCCAGAAAACTTACTGGAATGAATCTATTAATGCAACTAGCAATAATCTGCTGTGGGAACTTCCTTCCGGTTTATGTGATTATCTCAAGTCTAAGTCTGATCAGACAAGCTTAACCCTTTTCTACAATCAGCAGCCAGTTCAAGATGGGGAAACTTTAGATACTGCGGAGATTGAAGCAGGATATACTTGGGCAACTAAATTAACATTGGAAATCCGCCAAGTCTCGACCTCAGATGGGAGCGGATTTTTGGCCACGGTATACGCTATTGAACGGATTGAAACGGCTAGTCGGCAATTGCTGCAAGATATTCTGACCGCAAACGTAACTCCTACAACCTTGACCTTGTTGTATTTGGATGACAGTGATGACAGTGGTGGCTCGAAAGTTCTGACCCGTAATGGCAGTGCTGAAGTCTTGATGCTGAAGACGAATTTATCCCTAGATTCTGGGGATAACCGTACGGTGACACTAGACGTGTCTACGACCTTCCTACCATTCCTAAGACTGGTACAGGAAAGCACTGTTGTAAATAGTGAAGGCTATTACCTCAACTATAGCTATACAGAAAACGATGAGCAAAAGGGCTTACCAGATTCTCTGTTTGCTGATGGGGACACGGCTCAGGTAACTCTGTTAATGACCTTTAGCAGTACTGCCGCTAGCTATCACAACTGCCTTAATATTCCGTCTGATCATTCCCAGAGTAGTACACTCAATGGTGTCAGCGAAATTTTTGCCACCAGTAGTGAAACCATTGATGTGTTAAGGATTCCGGCGGGAAATCTTGGTTTTAGACTGACCCGTGACTCCATTGAACCTGTAGACAATAATACTGCTACCGATGAGATTCAAAACCTCTATCAGCTTTTAAGTTATCAGCTGCCCAGTACAATTGAAGCTGACTTTAAAACCGGGCAAGACCGTCTACCGATCGGACCTATTGAAGAAGATGAGGATAATACAAAATGGGTCTATGAAAAAGTCTTGCCCGTTTATGCTTTAACTACCGCCGCCGACACAGAATCCCAAGCATTACCGGAAATTCTCAAGGATACCCTCAATCCCTATTACGGCATTGGAGATACCTTTAAGTTGGATTTTCGCTGGCAAGATATCTATGGCAATCGCTTGGGAAGCGATGGGAACTTTGCAGAAGGTATTAGCCAAAAATTAGGGTATTTCGACCCGATTTTCGGCATCAATCAATGGCCCTCGGTGGGTGAAAGCTATCAGATCACCAGCAAGGATGATAAGACTGCTAATTTGATTCTGGAGTTGGTGTTAGACCAATCTAAATATATTCCCACTCCTGGGAATCTTTTCACTGAGGCACTGGATAAGATTAAAACTGACCGCGCTACTTATCAACAAATTTACTATCAGGTTCATGACTCAAACTTAACCTTTACGGTGAGTACATCGGTGATTCCCAGCGGTGACCAGGAGTTGACTGATGCCCAGCGTGCCGCCTTCACGGACTTTGTGGATAATGTCTATAAGTATTTGGTCACTTTGGAATATCTCCAGGAATTTGCCTATACAGTGGCTGGTAACAGTGAAGACCTGGAATCAGTTGCTAATCAGTATGGGTGTGATATTGGAGATTTAGGAGATAGTAATAGTGCAGTTAGTGGTATTTTCAGCAGTGATCAAAGTATTCAGATTCCTGTTCCTGTAGGTATTCGGGTTGAGCCAACCAACAGCTTAAATGCGATCGCAACTAAGCTCAACAAAGATTACGGCACTCAAAGTGACAAAGTTGAGGAAATTGTCACCAAATATGCAAAAACGGCGGATTTATTAGCGGTTGGTGGGATTATTGCTTACACGGATAGCGCTGGTAATTCCGTCAACTATACCGTTGAAGATGGGGATACCTTCGAGTCAATTGCGATCGCACAACTCGCCCTAGAGGAAGACCACCTGATCGAAATCCTGCTACAAACCATTGCTCAAGGGTTAGATACGACCCAAACCTTAACCAATGGTGTCCTGATCAAGGGTCTAGAAGCACCCCACGTCAACAATTACGTTACCCTAAACGCCACCCTCGAAGAAATTGCCTATGGGGTATTGCAGCTGGAAAATGCTGACCTGGATCTGGAGTTTGACCAGATCCTGACTGACCGGATCAATGAGATTATTGCAGAGAATGAATCGACGGTATTGCTGGCAGGGGTTACGGTTTCAGCCTTGGATAGCACAACCCAGGATGGCGAAACTTTGGGCAATCTTCGAGACCGTCTGTTAGCAGCATCCCAGGATGTGGTTGAGGCCATTCGTAATCTGGAAATTTTCCCCACGGACACAACATTAACGGTCACGGTGACCAAGAATGATGAAGCTTCACCAACTCCGTTTAATGTAGACATCAAGGTGATCACTGACAAGACCTGGAGTGCGATCGCTGCGGCATTCCCCAATACCTCTAGGATAGAAACTGCTGAAACGGTGATTCTTGCCAATGCCCAACGCCAGGATTTACTGGTGGCAGGTTCCACAATAACAATCCCCGAGATTAGCCTTGATTACACCATCCAGGATCAGGATAGTCTATATCACATTGCCCTTAACCAGTTTGTCGCCACTACTGATGTTCGCTCCCTCGATGTGCTGAAATCGGGCATTGTTGCTGAAGTGGGTGCCCTGGAGTATACCATTACTGAGGCAATTCTGCCCGAACAGAACACCCTTGCTTACCTAACTCAGCAGCTTCATCTACAAACCAACCGTCATCGCACGGTGTTGGAAACGGTACAAGGGGTGGGCAATATCAGTGACATTCTGACTGAGTCTGCGATCGCTAGTCAATTAGCTGTGGTTGCTGCTGCTGTCAGCGAGATGACTGGGTTATTTGGTACGGAGGATGTAATCCTGGCTGACGTGCTGTTTAATTACACTGTCACCAGTGGGGATAGCTTTGACCAAATGATTGCTATTGCTGCTGCCCATGATAGTCAAATTATTACCGATCAAACCACAGCAGGGGATATTGCCCTTCAAAATCCCACTTTAGCCTTAGAGTCCGGGGCAACCCTCTACATTCCGGATCGCTTTACCCTGGATACCTCTTCTGCACAGAACGCTGACTCTCTAGCAGTGGTACAATCCACAGCTCAAACAACATCCCTGAGTACGTTAACCAGTACCATGGGAACGGAAATTACCCCAGCAGCAGTAGCGATCGCTAACCAAACCCTGGCAGGACTGTTGAGTGGCAATACTGCTATCGATGTCCGTCCGGTTTTGGCATCCCTGACTAAGATTAGTTACAACAGTGACGATACGGTAAATAGCGACTTAGAACGGTTAACGGCTTTCATCGATAGTCAAACTATCCAGACCGGAACCGATCAAACATTATACACCCTCACCTCTCGATGGGCGCAAACCCTGGTTAACTTCAAAAATAGTATTGATGCCGAAGCCAGTCAAACCCAGCAAAGCATTGGGGCGGTGAATGCTATTTATGAGCAACTGGACAACTTAGCAGGGGCAAATCGAATTGCCTTACGTGCTTTACTTGATCCCAATGATAGTGAATCTTCCTTGAGTATCTTGAAAGCAACACTGTTGGATGCTCAAGGTAACCTTAAACCCCAATTCGAGCCATCAACGGTTCATAGCGAATCTGATACCCTAGAAGATGATGTCCTGAATGCGATCGCTCAAATTGAAGATGACAGTAATAATGATCAGGTATCGAAGGACTCATTGGACATTATTCATCGCATGTATGACCTCAGTTGTCTGAAAACAGCGGTGGATCTGTTAGAAAAGCGTTCGCAACGCCCCCTGACTGTGGCAGAAGTAGGACAAGCGCTCCAAAATGAATCGGGTCTAATTGAGCCCTTACAGGATTGGATTGTTCCCCCGGCGGTAGCTAGCACAACGGTTGATCTCAACTTCCGGGATAACAATAATAGTCTTCTGTATCCAACGGATTTACTATTCTCGGTCACCGTACAGCTGGAAATGCGGCGCAACAACGATTTGATGCATCCAGGCTTTGTGCCTGAAGCTGAGGTAGTATCAGCCTATTTTGCCCCCAAAACCGTTGTGCTGACAAGCTCCTCAGATGATCAAAATGCTGAGTTTAGTGAACGCCTGGCCTCCCTTGACCCCTTTGCGAAGGCATTTGAGCAAGCACTACCTAACTTAAAGCTAGCAGTGGGGAGGAATGCTGGGAATATTGATAATGCTAATCCTCAAAACAGCGATACCCTGTGGGCAGTTCATCTGGGGGATACGGGGATTAGTTACGATATCAAAGAGGATTTCCCCTACTTCTTTTCCGCTGCGCCTTTGAGCAATACCTTAATGTCAGGGGAAGTAAGCCTTTACAGCTACACCCAAGATGGTGGACTTGACCAAACCTCAACAGAAACCGTGCGAGTGGATGCGGTAGACCTGAATGGTTTAGCCCGTAAGTATTTACGTGCTATTGAAGATATCCTGAAACCGGAAACAGCTATTCCTGCAGTGAATGATACCACCTTAAAGGGTGAGCTTGGGCGGATTTTAGATGTCAAAGCAAGTTTGGCAGATTCGATTAGTAACAATGTGACCCATGTATTGGATACTTCTGTGGATACAACTTCCCCAGAGTATACTACTCGCCAAACCTTAGCAGTGGCAGCACTCCAAAAGGAATTGCTGACAAATTTAGCGGATGCTTACGACATTGAAACCATTGTTCAATATAACGTGGATGTAGCGATCGCTGATGGCTATCAATGGT
Organism: Moorena sp. SIO4A1; assembly: GCF_010672065.1. Classification (NCBI taxonomy): domain Bacteria; kingdom Bacillati; phylum Cyanobacteriota; class Cyanophyceae; order Coleofasciculales; family Coleofasciculaceae; genus Moorena; species Moorena sp. SIO4A1. The sequence continues at coordinate 19,414 of NZ_JAAHHX010000069.1, forward strand.
CTGGTCAAGATATTCCTCGTTTATCTGGGCAACCAGTCATGAGCGGGGCTTATTACACCAATCTTGAAAGTACACCCAACTCCACTAGTTCTGACGCAGACAAGCAAGCTCTGCTTCAATCGATAGATTTCACCTTATCTCCAGCTAAAATTTCCCTGAGCGATGCCAACAATGGTAAGTCTACGCTAACCTTCTTCTTCAATACCCAAACTCCTCAGCGTTACGAAGATATTGCAGTTAATCTGAACTATCAGGTTAATGAGTTGGAATACAATATTAATACTACTAATTCCACCTCCTCTTGGCTCAATTTTATTCAACCTCTCAACGATGATCCTAATCAAATTGGAGATGTTCAAATTCCGATTCCTTTGCGGGATTTTCCCCTTCCTCCTTCTCTGATTTCCCATACAGCAATTCCTGACCCTGACAGCTTTGCTGGTGAGATTCTCAGTGCTGAGGATATTCGAGACTGGAATTATGTTTTCCTCTATGAACATCCCGATGTGGCTCAAGATACCATTGAATGCCGGATTGAATACAATGGTTCCTCTAAATTAACGATTAATGATGTCTCTTTGGAGGAAGGACAAACTGCAGTTTTCACTATTACCTTATCTCCTCCCTCTGAACAGACTGTTACTGTAGATTATCAAACCCAGGATGGAACCGCAAAAGCACCAGGAGATTACACGGCAACTAGCGGAACTCTGCAATTTGATCCAGGTGAAACCAGCAAAGAAATTGAGGTTACAGTCAACAGCGATGATGTTGTTGAAAATAATGAAACCTTTACCCTTGTGCTGAGTAATGCAGTTAATGCAGAGATTGCGGACCCAGTGGGTGTTGGAACAATTATCGATACGACTAATACTATTGATCCACTGTTGGATACCCTGGTGCGGTTTAACAATCTATATCCAACCCTAGCCAGTGATCTCAAAGCTTTGGAAACAGGGTTAACCTCTGACAACCAGACTACGGTTACCTCTGCCCTCAATGCCTTTGCGACTCTAGCAGAAGACGTGGCTAGGTCATGGCAAATTTGGCAACCGATTGCGATCGCACAGGCATCTCGCCAGACAGTTCACTACAATATTGATGAAAACCTATCCGCTGACGAAGAAACCAAAACGGTTATCATCACTCCCACTAACAATCTTCCCGTTGCTGATCAACAAATCTTAGACATTGAGTTACCAGGGTATGAGTTAAATGATACCAGGCAAAACGATGTAACCACTAACTCCCCCACAGTACCTTATACAACAATTGAGTATGATTTCACCAAATTGCTTGATGCAACTGGGGTAGAAACCTTTGGGGAGTCGGCATTACCAGATCGTAAGGTGACTGTGACTAATTTGGATGTGTTGGACTATCAAAATGCCTGGGGTGCTATCCGTCTCGCCCGCAATAAAAATTTGATTGATGGCAGGGAAACTAATGCTGCTTTCATCTTCCAGACTCCTGAAGTAAGGTTTAAGAATCGGATTACTCCTCTAATAGTTAATGATAAGCGTTGGGATATTGCAGACCTGGGCGATTCCAGAAGTAAAACTTTGACACAGCATCTCGAAGAGTTATTCAAAGTCTTGCTGCCAGCTATCATTAACCGTCCTTATGATATTCGGATTAGCTGTCAGTATGCCTTTGCTTTAGCTAGCAACACTAATGATGAGGAACTGTTAGCTTCCTTACCTGTTTTACTAACCCCTCGATTTACGGTTCAAAAGTCTGGGGATTCCACGGATATGTTAGCAGTGACTCAACAGCTGCGAACAAATATTGTCCGAGAAATTGACAATTGGCAGACTCAGAAAAACCCCAATCAAACCAGGGGACGATATCTGTTTAGTTTTAGTTTCTTTTCCAATCCAGAAAATGTGAGTACTACGGAGAATCCTAACTTGCCTTTGTTAACGGTGGAAAACTTGAATCTTTTGCTTACAGATATTATCGAGGAATAGTTATAGCAATTATTATAGCTATGAGGTACAAAGCGATCCCCCTAAATCCCCCTTAATAAGGGGGACTTTGAGGTTAAAAAGCGTACGTCATAACTCCAAGAAACGCTATAGTTATAGCAATTCTCAGGAGGAGTGAGCGATATTGCTTATCCTTTTAAGGCAAGAGGAATCCCGCCTAACACCCCAAGGCTGTTTCATTGTCGGATAGAGCTGTTGACAACAATGGTGATCGCTGTGATGTCAAATGCCAGCGGTCACTCGATTACGTCAATAAATGGAGTTTGCCTGATGTAAGCAATACTCCTTGAATCATAACCTGCTCGAAAGTCCTGAATGTGATGCGCTATGCCAAGTATGGATAGGGTGAGGCAGGGTTCAGAATGGAGTGCGTTCGGGGAGCGGCTCTGAAGAGCATCGCAGAGCGGCTTTTCAGAGTATCGCTTTTGTCTAATGATTGGGGGTTGGGGGGCTATAAAGACTGCTGTCTTCAGGCTGATATTTCTAAATGTTAAATTCGCCAGCAGTATCAACTTTGGGGAACTTTGATAGTAGAAAACTTAAACCTCTCTCCATCCCTCAATGATAGCCATCAAAATGTTAACTAGCGGGTGGTCTATGGCTTCCTTAAAAGCTTCTTTTCCTCCTGCTTCGAGAGCATTGATTACCTTATCTTTTAGGGGTGGGTTCTTATCAATTTTGTCTGCAACTTCACCTAAAACTGTCATCTTTTCTTTGTATGTTATAGTAGGATTAGTCTGGAATAGTTGCTCCAGGAGTTTCTGAATTTCAGCTGCTGCTTCCGCTAGGCTTTGTTTTTGCTCTGGCGCAGACTTGTACTGGTTTATTATTATATCCCCTGTATTTTTTCCACTTACAATTTCCTGTGTACCTTGATTGTCAACACTGCCAACAGGAGCATAGAAGTTGTTCATAGTATTTAAAGATGGATAGTTGTTTAAGTACTTATTAGATTTATTTAGCTATATTGACTATTATTCAATTTTAATATAGTGCATTATTGTGCTAGTATTATGTTAGTTTACTTTATTTGATCCACTTACATTTTTCTGTGTACCACGATTGCCAACACTACCAACAGGAGCATTAAAATTTTTGACATGTAGATGTAAATTCATATAAATATTATCAAATTTGTTACTATCTAATTTTAACAATTTATTTGTTGAATCAATTATTGATTGGAAATCTTTATTATCTTTAATAAGTTCTTTGATATCTATATTATTTTTGTTTTTATAGTAGTTTTCGAAAATGTCTCTCTTGAACCTTGCTTTATTTCCCATAAATGGTAAAGATAGCTCTACACGAAATATTTTTTCATTTTGATCATTATGTTTATGTTTGTGAACTGTTACGGATATTTCTTGATTAAATTTTAGTTGCTTTAGGGTATACAGAAAAATTACAAAATCAAACTCGCTCTCACTGTATTCAAAAATAGTAATTCGCGAATAAAACAAATAAACCAATAAACTAATTACACTCAAAAGCAAACTAGTAAAAGCAATATATGGTAGTTTTGTTGGATTTGCTGATATCTTGTTAAACAAGACAAACCCTTCTTTTGTTAAGCGCTTATCTAACTTTTCTTTTTCATCTTTTATAAGCTCATTAATATATTCTTTGAACTTGTAGTTGCCCTCTTTTATAACCATTGCGTAGTCTTCGGATTTAAACTCGGATAAATATCTATCTCGGGGGTATAACACATATTTTGATGGCTTAAAATTCTTGTCTTTTTTTAAATAGCCCTGCAATAAAATGTCATCGCTGGCAAAAGCATCAATATCGCCTTGAGCTAAAGCCCTAATACCTTCTTCTCTGGTCTCAAAAATTTTGGGGTTGAGTGGTTCTATCTCTTTAATTGTTGTCGTGTTTACAGTTACTCCTATATTTAAGTCTTTAGGTAATGATTTTAGATTTTTAATCTTACTTTTGTTTACTAAAATCCTTATTCCTGTTGTCAAAAAATGATTGCTAAAAATTACTCCATCATTATTAAAATAATATTTTTGTTTTCTTGTGTCTGGACCACACTGAAGGTGTACAATTCCCTCACGAACTGACTCAAATCGAGGATTTTCTAAATTATTATTGAAGATAGGATCTAGCGTTATTGGTTCTTTATTCAATCTAAAATCATTGTTCAGCTTTTTTACCAACTTGACTGCAAAACCATAGCAAAAGTTAAGTTTTGGATCTTCGTATCCAGTACTAATAGGGTAAGAACTTGTTCTTATACGAACTATTAATTTAGGATTTTCTTCTTCTATAAATAGGTTTAAAATGTCCTTTTCTTGGTTAGTTTGAGCAGCACTAGGATAATCGAAAAAAGTTATTGCAGCTATTGAAAGTAAAATTGTGATGAATTTAAGATAACCTCTATTGACTTGACTTAAGTTTTGATTTGCGTTCCTTGGCCGAGATTTAATAGTGTTTAGCATGGTTTCTTCTCTTGAAATACAATCAATAGTTTGGGTTTTGCAAGTACTAACTTTCTTGTAGACGATGCGGTATTACGAAGTGCCTGTTATCAAATCAGAACACATCTAATATCAGATCATACGATTTATGTTTTTCATAGAAAATTTAGCCTTTTTAACTTGGAGTTAATTCCAAGTTAATTGCTACTGAAAAACATCAAAAATTAACTCAAAAAACTTGTTTAATTGCGCTTTATAACTGTAGAGTAAACATATCTAATTTGCTGACTCCTATGTCAACAAGCGCAATAGGGTCTGATTTATTGATAAGATGCGTTTACCCTGTTTTATAACGGGTGCATCTAATATTGAAAATGTTGCTTAGGATACGTTAGGGGGGCTTGCCCTCATTTTCAGACTCGTGCCAGCCTTGGGACAATCTGCCGTGTAACGCACCACCGGGTTAAACAGCTTTTAGGAGATGTACCCTTTATAACTGAAATTACGTTTCACCAAATCCCTAAGATAATCCGGAGGAAATTGGGACTTTTTGCAAAAAGTTTTTTGACAACCCAGATACAAATGTTATTTTGTATTGATGCTGAGGGGGTGACATGAGCCCTGAAAAGCTTACTAGATAAGGCTTTGATGCCAATTATCTCAGGAAAGATAAACTCCCAAATTGACCCTTCTTTGATTTTATGGACGCTCAAACCCTTATAACATAGTCCAAGGAAGCGCCCAAAACAGCATGTATCTTTTTGTAACAGATGGGCTGAATATCTTACGCAGTAAGGATTTTAGCTTGCATGTCACCCCCCCAGGTATTGATGCTATATAGTTGTCAAATTAAATGGTCAAAATGTGAAGATAATCAGATTATTGAAATCTGTGAAAAAAATATGAAAAAAGTGTGAAAAATGTGGAGTTTCGCATGACTTGAAAAGTGTTACGTTATAACCTGAAAATAAATCGGACTATGATTTGGCGTTAGTCATAGCCCGACATTTTTGATTCTGTTTACTATTGTTTGTGTCATTTCAATAATAAACCGGAACTTCCATGGCTTTAAGCGTTGGCTTTTAGCACAACTACCGTAAATCAAGGAATGTAGGCTACGAAGCAATTAGGTGACTCTAAGAAATAGCTGATGTAGTGATTACTACTGCCAATATTAGCTAACTGACCTACTTCACACCCTGTAAGGCTTCTCGTAATCCCCGCGACAGCCATCGAAAATTAACCCTTGATTCATTTTCTGGAAGCTCAAACCCTTATAACTACGTCCAATGTAAGCCCAAAACAGAATGTGTATTCTTGCAACTTATGGGCTGAAATTATTACCCAGTAAGGATTTTAGCTTGCATATCACCCCCCAGCTCAAAATAATTTTCCGGAGTCATTCACAAAACAATTGTATGCATCTTAAGCAAGGTAAGCGCAAGAATCAATAAGCTGTATTTTTTGAGAAAAAGACCGCGTTATTCTCAACAACTTAACTCTATTGCGAGTAAAGCTCTACGAGATTAGAGGGGTTTTGAGCCACGATCAACCGATATCCAGCCAATGTAAATTATGGGCAATTTTTTCTTGCGCTCACCCTGGCATCTTAAGTACGTAAATATTTTAAGAGGCTTGTTGCCATGAGTCGGAATATTTTATTAGTTGGGATTAATACCTACAGCTATAAACACCTCAATAAATGGAAGAATCGTCTGAAGTTCATTGGCTTTGGATTAATTATTCCCATTGGTTTAACAGTATATCTTGGATTTGCAGTCAAAAAACAGGCAAAGATAAGGGAACTTTGGTATAGTTTTGAAACTTATTATCATAAAAATGCTCAAGACAATGCTAAAATAGAGGATATTTTAGCAGCAAGAACTAAGTTTATCCAAATACTTCAAGAATTGGTAAAAGTTAATATTAATCTAAATAATTTCAACTTTAGCAGTATCAATTTAGGGGGTAGTAACCTCAGCAGTGCTAACCTCAACAGTGCTAACTTCAACGGTGCTATTCTCAGCAGTGCTAACCTCACGGATACCAATCTCAGTGGTACAAACCTCAGGATTAGTACCCTCAACGGTGCTATTCTCTCGAATACTGACCTCAGCCATACAAACTTGATCAATACTGACATAACTGCTGGTTTATTGTTAGCTTCTACTGATATAAACATCCCAAAAATTAAAACTGATAATTATAATATTTCAAATAAAAAGGTGGTTTTAAAAAAATTAGCACAAGCTCTAAAGCTAAAACAGCTAAATCATGGGCACTTATCTAATGAAGCCTGTTACCAAGTCACCATTGACTACTATAATATGCAACAAGCAAATGAACAAGTAAAGTTGGATAAACTTAGTCTAAAAACTGCTGAGTTGTTTTTAAGAGATCAACAACTTTTAGAGGAAGCTGGTCTAGGTACGTATAATGAGATATTATCCTTTAAAATTGATTTAGAAATTGCCCAGCAAGAAGTCAATAATGCTTTGCTACAGCAACAAATTTATCGTGGTCGATTAGCAAATAGCCTAGGTTTGTCTACTTCGACTAAAGTTATCGTGAATGATCCTGTAAAAATAGATGGGTTGTGGCATTTAACGCTAAAACAAAGTATTACCAAAGCTTTGAATAATATAGATAAAAAGCAACAACAGCACCGCAACCAGATAAAATTTAAAATAGAAGAACTTTTTGCCAAAGTTAACTATTATCTTGAAAATATTGATGTAAGAAATAAGATTTCAAACATGACTGAAGAGAAGGTTAGACTTGCACGATTGAGATTCCAAGCTGGTTTCGGTGATTACTCTGATGTAATTAAATCTGAAAAAATACTACAAGAACAGGAAAATAATCGAATTAGGGCTATTTTGGATTACAATCGATCTTTAGCTGAGTTAAAACAAGCGGTAATGAAGGGAAATTGCCATGAATGAAGTGCCAATCATAGATGTAAAGTTTTGACTTTCCTTTTTAATTTAGCACAAGAATGATGTGAGTATGGTGCAAAACTTGTGTCTGACTGAGGATAGCACTAAGTCGCATCAACGGAAAGAACAATTCGCCTTAAACGGGATGTTGGTCAGCCTGAATGACTAGGAGCGTTTGTGCTGTCTTAATTTCAGAGTGCGATCGCGCTTGACAAATTGTAAACTGTATCCAAACTACGTCGTAACAAAATAGATAAAAATTATATTTACCTACTACCGGGAAAGTTAATGTGTATGATTCTTTCTACAGTGGACATGCTGAATGCATTCCATGTCAAATTTTTTGATTACGTATAAAATAATTAAAATATGTATCAAAATACACAATTATTTACGGGATAATTCTCCCCATTTCCCGCTTTTACGGACTCCCAGGGCTTGCGCGTAGCGCTATAAGACTATACCTCTGACGACTCTCTCAATAATTTGTTACAAAATTTTTTAAAATATGCTATAATATGCAAATTTTTATGCTATAATCAAAGTGTGGACAATCAAATCCACGGGAAGAGCCAGCCTGACGTACTTGCAAGGGCGAAGGCTGGCTCTGGCTACCCCTTAAAGTAAAGGAGATAACTTCATATTATGTTGTATCGTCCAAGCCTATACCCATGGGTCATGGTTCGCCTATTACCACCGATGCCACCAGTCGTTTTCCCTCGGTTCCGCAACTGTTGTGATGCCAAAGGTTATTCCCAGACCCTGAAACAGCTGGTGCCTGATGCGAAGTTTCTAATTATTTTCGATATACCCCTCTTCTGTCAAACTCGGGTCAAACCCAGATTTTTCCTAGGCTGAAATGACGCCAATTGGTTCGATTGTCCCAAAATGACAGAACAGGGATAATATAGCACTACGCATTTAGATGTTTGACATTGTCTTGATGCAAAGCGCGAGTGGGGGAAACCACGGCAGTCGCTCATGGTTAGAAGTTACCGTAAGACAGGCTCGCCTTAATCAATAAGTTTTACCCCTTTTATGCATAGCCTACCAACCATAAAGGCTCAACTGTCTAAGGTTTCGTCTCCGGGGGGAACCCCCAAGACCGCGCTGCCTCCCCAAGACCGTAATGGTGCGTTTGACCCATTAAGAATTAAATTCGCTTGATTGTCGCACCTCTGCATCGCTCCTAAACTCCGAAACTTAGTCATAGCTTACTTTTGACTTCTGAGTTTTAACTTCTGACTTGCCCGTAGCGCTATAAATCGACAAACCGGCTTATATCAATGTCCTAACTTTAATGGGTAGTGCTATAATTTTGTGTGTTATTGTTTGCATTTTGGTTCTGGTCTTAGAAGTACAAATAAGATTTGTTTATTTTAAATTGAAACTGTGTGTATAACTCCTAGAATATAGAAGTAGACCAGTTTTTTGTTTTTAATTATGTTTATTTGTTTAATTATAAGTTAAATCTGTAGTTAATGTGTTTTTAGCTATGTATTTATGTAAGCCTAACTAAATTGCTTTGTTTATAATCAATTTTGTGTGTTATAACCAATAGCAAATAGTAACACTGATAGATAGTGGGGCAATGGAAAGTCAGGTTGGTTTTCAATCCGACTTTGATGGCGATGATTTTTCATTGACGGCAGTAAAAGACTACAGTACAATGACGATATGCAAAGCGACCGCACCTTTTTAGACAGGGAAGTGCGATCGCTGAAGTAAATGATTTGCAGTAAATCAGTTATATCTTAACCATGAAAGAATACGTTACGCACGCAATAATCCAGATCGGGACTTTTAAAAAATTTGATGGCTTCAAGACTAAGGAAGGCATGTACGTAATGTCTCAAACCCAGACAGCGGAAACCGTTGGAGAGAACAAGCAAAACGTGTCAGATTTTTTGCGCTCAAAAGCATTCAAAACCATATGGGGAGAGGGGTTTACGAGTCAGACTTTTGAAGTAGAAGATTCAACTCAATTAATTGGACAACCCAGGATTAATGGATTGCCACTGAAAATAGTAATCATTTATTGGAATTACCGTTCTTACAGGGGTAACAAGGAAGCATACAAGATCCTTAGTGTACTAGCCTTGGATTCTCTAGAGGATCATTTTCGTCATGCTTTTGGTGAAACGGCGACAATGGAAGAACGACGTCAACGAATAGATGCTTACGTGCAGGAACTAGAAGAAAGGTTGAATGCAGCCAACGAAACCATCGCACAGCAGGAACTGGAGTTGCGGCAGTCCTGGGAAGAGTATGATGTCCAGCAATCTTACCAGGATGAGTATGATCGCCAGCTCCGGGAACATGGCATCAACCCTTGGGCAGTTCCAAACACCGAAGACGAGCATTTATGATTTTTGAACTAGCAAATTTTCCCAAATTAACAGCGATCGTAATTAATTACTTGTCTTTGATGCGAACGCGCCCCGCGTGGCCTACGGCCAATCGCTTTTTTTGATGCTTTCATGCCAACTAGGGTAAACGCATAGTACATCATGGTAAATATTTTAGACTAATTTTTAAAAATCACATTAAACAAAACACCAATTATAGTAAAAAAGAAGTACATTAATACTGGAATTAATGATTGAGTCAGGTTTGAACGAAATCTCTTGTTATTCAGCTGGTAATTATCAAGGATATGTTCAACCCTTTCTCCTAATCGTGTATCTTTATTATATATTTCTAGTAGTTTTATATGATTTCTGGCAGTTAATTCATCATAAATACAAAACAATACATATTGTATTCCAATTAAAGCCAATATGATAACATAGGGATATACAGATTTATCAACAATCATGATTATAATTTTGATTAAAAAATTTACACCTTTGTTTATATAAAAGGTGCAAAGGAAGCGCAAAAATAATTTGGGTTTGAGCCTCTAATGTCTTTTCCAGAGTGGAATAAGACCTATCGTTCGACGGAGTTGTTTGCGTTTTTTGCCAACCGAGTTATGTCACCCTCGCGTCCAGATTACCGAAAGCATCTAGACCGGCTCAACTTATCAGCCCAGAGTTTTGATTTGATGGAATTTTTAGGAAGGAGCGAAGGAAATCGACAAACAGATAATTTTAAAGTTTTTCCTTATCCAGACCTCGACAGTGACGGGAAATACCACCTTTGTTTTCTAGTACATGGTTTGCGTCACTTACCAAAGTGTTCTATGGATCGCATAGGGCAGCTACAAGTCGGTGATCCTTTGTGGTTATGTCACGAGTTTCATAATCCTTATGACAATAAGGCTTTAGCGTTAACCACAGAAGATCATTATCACCTAGGGTATTGTCCCCGCTACTTGTCACACGATATACTTAAAATTTTAAGGCATGATCCAAGTTTAGTAGAAGTGAAAGTAGCAAAGGTAAATTTACCTCCTTCTCCGCTCAAGTCTCGGTTATTGTGTGAGATGACTTATTCAGGTTCAAAGGAATACGTGCCGTATGATCACAAGATCTATCAGCCCTTAACTAAGGAAAAAGAAAAGTCGAAAAATTTGCTTTTCCCGATGTAAGTAATACTCCTTGAATCATAACGTGCTCGGAAGTCCTGAATGCGATTGGCCGTAGGCCACGCTACGCGAACGCATTCAGGTACTATAGCGTTTATAGGATTTATGAGGTACGCTTCTCAACCTCAAAGTCCCCCTTGATAAGGGGGATTTAGGGGGATCTTTTTGTACCTCATGGCATAGAGAATTGCTATATATAGCTACGGCGGTTTGCATAACTATCAGCTACACAGGATTGTTTTCCCTATTCCCTATTCCCTATTCCCTATTACCTATTCCCTATTACCTATTCCCTATTCCCTATTACCTATTCCCTATTCCCTGCTCAAGGAAAGTAGTTAAGAGCCGATTTACGAGGGAACCTGTAAGTCTAAAGCCCCGTCTTTTCAAACCGGGGATCAAGACTCATAGCGGTTTTACCCGCTGTGATAAAAATATTTCTAGAGAATCGGGAATCTTACTAATGGCGTTGTAGTAGAAGGTATAGGAGAGTTCAGATCGAAACTGATGATTATCTTAGAGTTCAAGGTCGTTAAAAAGTCTCTATCAACTAGAACCCATACCTGTAAGTGTGGATCCTAGGTATATCGAACTCAGGTAAGTTGAGTTTGTGGCACAATTATTGATCAATTTTTCTCTAAAACTAAAAAAATGTCTCATACCACCATGTCTAACAAAAATATAAAGAGAATTTTCACTTTTGGTATAGCTGTTGCGTCTTCTGTGCTTGCTTTTGCCAGTACTACTAACGTTGCCCAAGGACAAACAAATTATCGCCTCAAAACCATGTTTACGGGCAGTGATAAATGTTTAGATATCATTAATGATGCTAACGACAATAAACCGATTATGGCTGACTGTGGTAATTATTCAGGACAATATTGGCAAATAGTAGCAACAAACAAGTCTGGATATTATCGCCTCAAAACCCTATTTACGGGCAGTGATAAATGTTTAGATATCATTAATGATTCTAACGACAATAAACCGATTATGGCTAACTGTGGTAATTATTCAGGACAATTTTGGCAAATAGAAGCAACAAACAAGTCTGGATATTATCGCCTCAAAACCATGTTTACGGGCAGTGATAAATGTTTAGATATCATTAATGATGCTAACGACAATAAACCGATTATGGCTAACTGTGGTAATTATTCAGGACAGTTTTGGCAAATACCTAATTTTTAACTAACTGTTTGAACTAGAAATTACCCTTTCGGGCAGGGTTGTTTAATTGTCGGGTAGAGCCGTTGACAACAATGGTGACCGCTGTGATGTCAAATGCCAGCGGTCACTTTATTACGTCGATAAACAGAGCTTGACCGATGTAAGTAATACTCTTTAAATCATAACCGGCTCGAAAGTCCTGAATGGGATTTGCTATGTCAAGTATGGATTACAAATGAATGATTACGATGAAGCCACAACAATAACCCTTCTTGATCAGCACATTCCTAGAAGGAGTTTTGTGATGGGGAGAAATTCCTTGTTAAAAATTCCTGTTCCTTAGATATTTGTGAACCGCAATCGTAGTATGATTATATCGATTTGGGAAATCAGCCTGATTTTAAATTTGCCAAAGACATCACCCTAAAGTTAGGAATAGATAATTTAGAATTCAATGCTAAAACGAGCACTTAGTCTGAGATTTCTAATCGAGTGGACGATACCAACAACCACGGGTATGATAATTACTATTGCGTTATGGTTATCGCTAACTGAAAATAATTTTTATGTGTATTTGTTCATGCTTATACCGTTTTGGCCAGCGATCGCACAATGGGTTGTTCTGCGACGTTACATTTCCGACGCTTGGTCATGGGTTGTGCGGACTGTGTTAGGAGCCTACGTTGCCATACCAACCATGGCTTTTTTCTATTCTTGGTATCTAAGATATCAATCTATATTTGTACAAAATCCAACTATCCGATTACCCATGACCTGGACAGCATCTATCCTTACGACCCTAATTGGTTGCGTAGTGATATCTTGGTTCCAATCGGTAGCTCTTTCTAAGCATACGACTCGGGCAGGTTGGTGGATTGTTCTTAACAGCTTAGTTTGGACTGCATTCTCTAGTTGGATAATTGAGATTGGTGCTCATGATTTTATGAACGATCTTAGGAACTACAATTCTCCTTATGCCTACGACTACAATATAACTGGTGAGATGGCAGTAAAACTCATAATTTTAATTATTCCCATCGCCAGCTTGATCCAAGGTCGTATACTTGTATGGTTATTCAACTCCCCTAAGGAGTCCAGGTGATGACCTTTGATTTTATATCAGTTATAAAAGATAAAGAAAAGTCATCTTATTTCTGTTAATAGGTCTTATCGGGAATTGAATATTTTCGGTATAGCACTACCCATTAAAGTGTTTGACATTGATACAAGCTCAAACGCTAATGCACGTAAACTTTTGCCTCTTGCCTCTTGCCAATGCCATTGCGCGTAGCGCTATAGCAGAAGTCAGAAGTCAGAAGTCAGAAGTCAGAAGTCAAACTCTTGCGCTTACTTAGGTTTGAGACTTTTGTCATGTCCGCGCCTGCCCTGGCGACTGCTATATAAGACTGTACTTCTCCCGACTCTCTCAATATTTTTTTACAAAATTTTTAAAAATATGCTATAATAGGCAAATTTTTATGTTACAATAAAACCGTGGACAATCAAATCCACGGGAAGAGCCAGCCTGACGTACTTGCTAGGGCGAAGGCTGGCTCTGGCTACCCCTTAAAGTAAAGGAATCGGGTAAATCTGCGGGATTACTCCCGCTTCGTCCCCAAGGCACCGTGCGAGCGAGTCTCCAAGCACACGGCGCGCCCAACTTCTTTAGAACACGTTTTCTTTTGCGACTTACTTTTCCTTG
>NZ_JAAHHX010000690.1:0-1491 GCF_010672065.1 Moorena sp. SIO4A1
CTTTAGAAGCTTTTCGGAGTGCCATGTCTTGCCGTTTTGTCCATTGGCTCCAGGAGAATCGAGACGTATTTGTTGCTTACAAGGCGAGTAAGGGCTACATTTGGGCTTGATTTTGACTAAAGTCCCAATAGTTGACGACAGGTGCGAACGGTCTTAGCAAAGGGGGTTTTATCCTTTGACCCAATCGAGTAATCTGCAGTTTCTTCCAACAAGGATTTGATATTGGAGCGAATATCTTTTGCGAGACAGATGAAATCACAACGAGCTAAAGTCCCGTCCCTAACTCGATGCCATAACTCAAATAACTTTTCCTGTTGTTTTACCAGTTCCGTACCTATTTGTTTAGATACACCCGGACGTTCCGAGATTTTAATAAATTCCCGCCTCAGGTGCGCCCAACATAACTGTCGAGATTCATTATCTACCCAGTTGCGCCGTGTCGATCTGAATTTAAAATACCTGTAAAGTTTTCACCCAGTAAGTTTTGAGCAGAAGAGGTACAACGAGTTAGGGCAATCTCAAAAAATGTCACCAGTGGTGTCACCGCAACCCACAGCCAAGCTTGTCGTTGTTTGGGGTTATTGCCGTCGATATTACCTTGATTAAAGCTGGTTTCATCTGCTGCCACTACTGGCTGATGCTGTACATATTTTTTCGCGGAGTCCACTGGATCTTTTAATGCCATAGAAGCTTCCATTCGCAAGCGGTTTACCGTTGGCTTAGACATTGGTATACCAAATAAATCTTCCATAGCAGTTTTTACCATCCTGTGGCTATGGCGATACAATCCACTCTTTCGTGCCACCGTTGCTACCACTCTTTCACCGTAACCACTGGGGTTCACATCTATTGGCCATACCGCACGGGTGGTATTTCCACATTGGGAGCACACCAGTTGGTGTAAGCGATGTTCTACTACTATTGGAGTTATCGGTGGTAGTTCGACAATTTGATGACGGTAAGGGTTTTTGTCTTCTCCACTGAGTGCTTCTCCACAACAGCCACAGGTGTTTGGATGGTGGTCGATAATGCTAGAACATTGTTCTATGGGGTACAAAGGTCGACTATGACCTTCATGACCTTTTTGCCCCCCTCGCTTTTTACCACTTTTCCTTTTTCGCTGCTGCGCGCGGGATGTTGGGTGGGTCTTGGGATGGGGGAGATGATGAGTTCTTTGAGGTGCGATTTATTTTCTCTTCGTGCTGTTGCATTGTGATCCGCAACTGAGCAGTTTCTTGTTCTAATTGTTCTATGCGCTGCCCCATCTGCTCCACCAGTTTCTTGACGCTGGTGGGAGTTCTGTCCCAGTCTTGGGTCGCAATTTGCTGAAAGTAGGCGGAGCAATTTTCCTTCATGCTTCTGAATTTATAGCAACCGCCAGGTTGGTTAGGACGCTCTACGTGAGGACGTGCGACCTAGCCTCTCGCAGTGTTTCAAAATGCTCTAGTTGCTTGGCTTAGCGGCTTTTTAGCCATGACCAGCATTTTTCAA
>NZ_JAAHHX010000691.1:0-1486 GCF_010672065.1 Moorena sp. SIO4A1
AAGAGGCAAGAGGCAAGAGGCAATAGGCAAGAGGCAAGAGGAAAAAAAACTGTGTACCTCATTATGATAAAAAACGCTATATTTATTGACTACCCATTTTGATAAAATATTTTTTTTTCTAATTAACTAAACTAAATAAGTTATTTTTTATCCGGATAAAACTAGAATTCAACTGTAGTTATTAGGTAACTAGTTATAGCGCTGTGAGCTTCGGATCAGGGAACAGGAATCCTCCCTCACCCCCCAGAGCTGTTTCAAAGTTGGACTCAAATGTGATTGGTGGGGAGGTGGGGAGATAGAGGGGATTAAAGCTAATAAAAAGGTATGTTTAACCTGAAAAACCCCTCTCCCCAGCACCCCAACTCCCTTTTACGCCTATTTACCTGACAATTTATTCGAGAGCAATGTTACAACCCTGACCACGTTTAGGAGATTTCGGGGTGCCTGGCGTAAGTCCTGCTTACTGTTAATTTACTCTAGAGCACCCAAGCCTTCATTACCTGCTCCGGCACGGATTAAAGCGGCTTGATCCTCAACGGTGGTAGCAGCACCTAGAGCCGTTGCAGCTTCGGCAAGGAATGCATTTGTTGAGCTACTAGTGGTAGTAGTAGAGACTGCCGCAACTCCAGTTCCATCTAGGGTGAGGTTAACGATAGTTGCAGTGCTTGTTCCAGCATCGGCGTAGGTTGGTGTAACAGTTAATGGACCAGAAAAGTGGAGAGCTTCAGGTAAAATCAGCTCACCAGAAACACTGATAGAGCTCCCAGAAGCCCGTGTTTCTACAGCAGATCCGCGAATTGCTGATTCAGCGTTAGCTGATGTGGCCAGTACAGCAGTTAAGCCCGCAAAAATGAGACCTGTGTTGATGAGAGTTTTGCTTAGAGAAAGAGAGTTGTTGTTCATTGTTTTTCGAGCTTTGTGAGTTGATAGTTTATCCTGGAATTGAGTTAGTGTTTAACTCGTTTCATAGTTCTAAACTAACCGCTTATAAAGATTGTTGTAAATTAGAAATACTACTGAAAAAAATTAAATCATAACTATTATGTAGTTAGATAAATAGAGATAATACTGAGTTAAATAAAAAACTTCTCATTATTGATTATCAGGAAAATTTTTACTTTTCTTAAATAAATTTATTTTCTTTGATAACAAAAAAATGAGTGATTTTTTATCCGGATAAAAATAGAGGAATCGGGAATCGGGAATCGGGAATCGGGAATCGGGAATCGGGAATCGGGAATCGGGAGTAGGGAGCGGCGGAATATAGGGTAGACAGAGAATTTATTAGCACTTTCCGGATTTCTCCGGACTCAGTCAGTTGGTAGCTATTCTATTGGATAGCAAGATCTGGTAAGGGCATGGCGATTAAACCCATCGGTGTCAATTCCTCCGATGCCAGCACCCTAGCTGAGGATCAGGGTCACGAAGCATCTCAATAATAATCTCAATGACCTTTATTCCTGGAGAGCTAGTCTGTGAGTGATCG
>NZ_JAAHHX010000692.1:0-1483 GCF_010672065.1 Moorena sp. SIO4A1
CCACGCAACTTAAGACTTTAGCTTTTCTAGAAAATACTCTCCTTCATAGACTCGTCAGGAAAGAGTTCCAAAGAGGGCATTCTTGGGTTAAAAATCAGATAGTTTATCAACAAGGAGGGTATAAATGTAAAAGACTTTCGCGGAATACCTACCAGTTAGAATTAGCTGGATTAAGGAGAGGAAAGAGGAACAGGATAGTTGTCAGGTCTAATCGAAAAATAAAAGGACAAATCAGGCTAATCTATAACCAACTCCTGCCAAGATTTGAAGTTCATTTTCTGGTAGATCATGGAACCGTAGGAATTACATCTGAACGTCGGAGTGTCGGGGTAGATAAAGGGTACACGGAGGCTTTCTATGATTCAGAAGGTCAGGCTCACGGGAAAGGACTAGGAAAAGTAACCACCAAGAAGTCTGTTCGCGTAGCGTGGCCAATAGGCCATCGTATATGTAGAAAGAACCGAAATAGAGGGAAGCTTTGGGCACTTCACAGAAAGTTAGAAAAAATCGACCCAGCTAAGTCAGCTCGAATACTTGAAAATAACCTAACCAGAAAAACAGAAAACCGCCGTTACAGACAGGATCAATCAGAACTAACGGCTATGATAGGGGCGGCATCTAAGTCTCTCTTTAATGGGGAGTCTTTAAAGGTGTTTGCAGAAGATTTAACACGACCAATACGAAATAAACGCCAGTCTTTGGCCGTATCCCGCAAATTAAACAGTTGGATGAAAGGAATAATGCGGGACTCTTTGCAAAAGTGGGCTAATTGGACTGGATCGGTCGTTACAGAAGTTCAGCCTAGCTACACGTCGCCAATTGACTCCAGGAATGGAACCCTTCTTGGGAAAAGGACTGGGGACAATTTTACCGGTTTTGATGGGGTCGTGTTGCAGGCTGACCATAATGCTGCCAAGAATATCCTTGCTCGCGGTACTGACAAGGAGATAACCCGGTATATGAGTAGAGCCGAGGTGCAGGCAGTGTTATTGCGTCGTACCGCGCGTTACTTGGAAGGTATGGGACTGAGTTTAATTGATGCGGTTGAGCTTGGATGGCTTGATTGCAAGCATACTAAAACTCAGGCTTTCAAGCAACTCCTCAACGGGATTTGAGGAACGCCTAGACAGACGGGTGGTTAGAAGTTACCGTAAGAATAAGGCAGCCTTTATGGTTTGTCGGCTATGGGTAAAAGGGTTAAAACTTTATGATTAAGGCTGCCTTATTCTAAGGTTTCGTCTCCGGAAGGTTTGACTCCAATTACTGTATGACCACCCCTCACTCAGGCAACAATAAATTGCACCTTGACTGTATTATCCGGTTTTGTACCGATTTATTACTGTTTAAGAGTATCCCACATTGAGGTCAGCTTTGATCAGGTTAACCCGCCTGAGATCAGCCCTACTGAGGTCAGCCCCTCTGAGGTTAGCCTCACTCAGATCAGGCTCTAGGTTAGGATTCTCCCTCCGCCACTGATTCCAGG
>NZ_JAAHHX010000693.1:0-1480 GCF_010672065.1 Moorena sp. SIO4A1
TTGGTTGCTCAAATGCTGGAATTAAAATTAGTGATTCTTGGGTGCTAGCAAAATACCGCAATGAGGACTCATTTTGAACAATAATACACCGAGATAAATAGTTTACATTTTGTGCCTCTGGCATTTGATGAATAACCGCAGCAAAAAACGCAATTGCTTCTTCACGAGTATCTGCTTGGATAGTAAGTTTTGATGGTTCTGCTTTCAACCAATTGTGTACTTTTTTAACTTCTTCCTCTCTGCCTGCAAGATGTAACTGTGTATTCATTGCTGGTGAAGTAGAGTTTTTCCAATCATCCCAGAAGCTACTAAGATCCTGAGCTTGTTCCGGCCACTTCCCCATTAACCGAGCTAACCAAGCATGAACACCATGAGCCTGTTCTAACCACTGTTCTAAGTCATCAGCATCATAAGCCCTTACATCAGCCCATATTCTTTCACTTTTCTTCTCTTTCTCCCACTTATCCTTATTAGCCCATCGTCGGGGGGTAACAAAAACAAAAGTGGTTTCAGCAGGAGGCACTCCTAGAGTATTTTTAACACGCTTATCATAATCATCATCTGCTTTACCCTTAACATCTTTCTTAACTCCAAGTTCCCACCCTGAATAGCCATTAGGAACAAAACTATTACCTTCAGGTGCGTCCACAATGCCATCCCATCCCCCCATTTGAACGCTATCACCAGCTGGAAACACAACCCGTTGAGTTTGCTGGACTGTAGCATGAATGAGGCGACGCAATAACTGGGGCAATCGGGCTTGAGCATCCCTGGTACCAGCCCATCGATTTAAATCTGTTGCATTAACCCACTGAAATGGAACCATACTTAATTTTTAAGTGATAAAAACAAAATAAATTACTTATTAACTCCCGTTGTGTACCTACCATCCACCGCCCAATGGAAATAATGGTATGGATAAGGAAAAATCATAGCTTGGTGGCGATGATCACGATTGGTATTTTGCCTGTGCTCTCAGGCGCGGATGGGTTTGTGGTCATTTAAACCTACGATAACGCGATCGCGCCCATGGTTAGATGAGTTGGGTGAGCAGCATCACGACGAAATTGGGTTTTGTACTAATTGATATCTATGGCAAGACTGCCAAAGGTTCCTAGGATCAAGAAGGTCAACTCAAAGCCTTGCAAAGTGTGAGTGTTATTAGCAGTGACCATGAACTAGTGCTGGCTCAGCAAAAAGTTGATCGCAAATCCCATGACATCACAGCGGTGCCGCTACGGCTGTTGTTGCTTACCCTCAAGGGGGCGGTGGTGACCTTTGATGGGATGGGTCCCAAATCACCATGGCTTGGCTGCCACTTAGTATCATATTAAGTTCGGTGCTATCCATTATATATACGAGTTTTGCCTAAGTCCTAAAAAATTTTGTGCCAAGGACTCTGTTCAAGGAAAGCCTTACGTTCTTGAGTTTTAATCTCTCTTGCGCCAAGGTAAATGCCATAAGCCGCTGCTACCCCAAT
>NZ_JAAHHX010000694.1:0-1479 GCF_010672065.1 Moorena sp. SIO4A1
TGGAAGCATTCAAAAGGTTTTTCAAAGGATGGGGTAAGTACCCTAGATTCAAATGCAAGGGTAAAAATGATCGCTTTACTATCGATAATTCAGGGAGACCGATTCGATTAGGTGGACTAATTCATAACTTACCCTTCCTGAAGCAGGTTAGAACGTTTGAACCCCTACCAGATTGTCTAACTAAAAAAGTCACAATCTACAAAAAAGCCGGGGAGTGGTATATTAGCTTCTCTATTGAAAAGACCTTTGAACCAACACTTAAAGAACGAGAAAGAGTTGGTGTGGATTTTGGAATAAAAACCCTAGCTGTATTAAGCTCTGGTGTTGAGTTTGAAGGACTTAAGCCTTACCGCAACGCTCAACGGAAATTATCTAGAGTTCAACGGAAATTATCTAAAAAAGTAAGAGGCTCTCAGAATTACTCAAAAACCCAGCTTGAAGTACAAAAACTCCACCATCGAGTGGCTAATCTCCGAAAAGACTATCTTCAGGTGCGACCCGTGGCGAATTTAATTCGCCAACGGAAAGCGCACCTATATAAAATGACAACTTATATCGCTAAAAACCACGGCGAAGTTGTGATTGAAGATTTGAATGTTTCAGGGATGATGGCGAATCACAAATTAGCTAAAGCAATCGGTGATTTAGGACTGCATGAAGCCAGACGGCAATTGACCTATAAATGTGAACGCTACGGAACTTTGTTAGTAGTGGCTGATCGGTTCTTCCCCTCTAGTCAATTATGTTCTAACTGTGGAAATCAACAGCCAATGCCTTTATCGCAGAGGGTTTATAGCTGTGATTGTTGCGGTAACAAAATCGACCGGGTAGGACATGCCTCAGTGAACCTAGAACGCTATAACGAGTACGGCTCGACTCGTAAGCCTGTGGAGGGTTAACCGCTCCTATGCCCCCGTTGAAGCAGGAAATAAACACACAAAGTATCGCGAAGTGACGCTTTGTACAGGTTTTATGGAGCAGTCGAACCCCCAGTAGACTTACATCTACAACTGTTTAGCAAACAGCTTGCTTTGCCAATAGCGACCTCTCCAGAATGGGTTGGGTAGGATTTGAACCTACGGCGCACAGAGGCATCCGTTTTACAGACGGCTTCCTTCACCTGACTTGGATACCAACCCAATTTGCAGTGCCGACGGGAATTGAACCCCCCCTGGAACTGCAATATTTTAAGTCCAGGGTGAGAATCGAACTCACACAATAGGTTTTGCAGACCAATGCCCTACCATTAGGCGACCTGGACACATTCTTTGAAGTTTTCAAGGTGCTTCGGAGCAAGCAGGTTTACGTCCTGTATTACTCTGTTATATATATACTACATAACATAATACAAAGTGTCAAGAGTGTAATACAAAATAGTGATTCCCTTAGATCATTGACTGGCTCAATATGTGCAATAATTACTTCTTAGAAGGCCACTTCTCATAAACAAATGAGTGTAACCCTCACTAACACATCACT
>NZ_JAAHHX010000695.1:0-1475 GCF_010672065.1 Moorena sp. SIO4A1
CAATACGGTTCGGTTAAGCTCTAAGCAGTATTGATTACATAGAATGTTCGTGTTTCACTTTTGGCTCCAATTCCTTTATGTATTGGTTTCTTGGAAGGAAATTTAGCTCTAGTTTTTTTAACTACTCGCGGGTTACTTCTTCCTTCGCGCTCTGGGATCTGCTCGTCAAAGATTTCTGTCATTAGCCAGGTTAAAAAAAAGGGACTTCTTCTGGCTCAAGACGTTGAAATTTAGGAAGGGCACGACGCACAACATTAAGGGTTCCGGTAAAACTTAATCGTAAAGGGGAGATTTGAGCACGCTCGGCCACTTGATACATTAGGGAACGTACAGCCCAATGACCAAGAAGCCAACCGTAAATTTCTTGAACTACCTCACGAGGGTTTAGGGAGCGAATTGGAGTTTTGCGACCATTAAGGTGAACTTTGAGTTCATCAATAGTATTTTCTACTTCCCAACGTTGATGATATTCAATCGCCAGTAATAAAGCCGGGAATAAAGCCATATCTGTCAAACTAGTAATAAGGCGGTAAATTTCTGGCTCTCCATCAGTATCAATGGTATATTCAATGACTCGTACTAGGATTTTCGTACCACCCTTTTTCTTGGATTTACGATCAGGGGTAATCCACGATAGATAAGAACCATCTGCCAAAACTTTTTCTACCTTGAATTTGGCATTTTTTGGCACTCGTCCTAAGTAATCACATTTTTGGCCAAGGGTTGCTCTTACCATTCCATAAGAATGTAGTCCTCTATCCCACATCAACAACATTCCTTCCATTACTGACCGTAGTAACTTTTTTGCTCTAACTCGCTCACCAATGCGGTATGGACAGATTAACGCATCAACGATTAAATGCGTTCCGGCTTCAATTAGTAGCACTAAGCGGACTTTGGGGAAGGCGGTTTGAGTACCAGGACGACTACCAGGATATCCAAACACCCTTGCGTTTTTATCGGTATCTGGTACATCGAATAATGTGCCATCTACTGCCATTATTCGCAGTCCTCCAAGAAAAGCTCCTGGTGTGTCAACTGTTGCTAAAGGACTTACTACTGAATGGAAAAGACGACTGATTACCTGACACCCTATTCTTTGTCGTGCTTCAGTAATTGAGGATTTACAAGGTACTCGCCAATACTTCCCCACTCTCACCCAAGCTTCACTCAAACCATCTACTAGATTTTTCAGTACTGTTCTCATAGAAGCTTTTGACCATAAACTCATGGCAATGATTAAACAGACAACCAAATGTGAAGGTAAAGCTCGCCTGCGCTCTTCTTTGGCTTTTGTATCCGCAATCGCCTGCTCTATTGCTGACGATGGAATCGCTGCTTCTAAAGCTTTGAGTACTGTACCTGATTCAATCTTCGGTACAACCAAGGAGAATTCTTTGAGTTGCATTTTGCCCTTCGCACCTTGATGACAATTACCAGTTTACATGCTTTTCAAGCTTAACCGAACCGTATTG
>NZ_JAAHHX010000696.1:0-1473 GCF_010672065.1 Moorena sp. SIO4A1
CCAGCATTCTCGGCTTTACTTGTTAGGATTGTCAGGAAGCACGACCACCCGGCGTCCAACACAGATTTAGCCAATCGGGATTTAGCCAGTCCCTTAACATTTAACTTTTCGTGAGCGACTACGTCATACTTTGACAGCAAATAATTGGCAGTTTTGAAGTGGAAGTCTTTCCGTTTATCCGCAACTTTTTTATGCTGTAACCCAAGTTGCTTAATAGCCTTGAGCCTATTGTTGCTACCTTTCTTCCGTCGGGATACCCGTTTTTGGATAACCTTTAATCTTTTCTGGGACTTTCGGTAATATTGCGGGATTTCTATTGTCTCCCCTTCGGAAGTGGTCAAGAACTCTTTAAGTCCAACATCAATACCAACTATTGAGTCAGGATTAATATCAGGCTTAACTTTCGGCGAAGCCGACGCTGCGCGAACGGGAACTGTCTTGTCTTCTAGGGACAAAACCAAATAGTAGCCATCACATTTTTTTGTAATAGATGCCGTCTTGATCTTGAACCCATCAGGAATAGGGCGATGTAGTACAACCTTGACCTTACCTATTTTTGGGAGGCTGATCAGATTGCCTTCTAGGCACCCTTCTTTCATTTGAGGGTAAGTAAACGTACGGTAGCGGTGATATTTTTTGAATCTAGGTCTCCCACTTCGTTTCCCGTTACTATCCCCTTTAATGAATCTATCAAAGGCCAACTTAACCCTCTTTACAACATCCTGAAGAACTTGGGAATGAATGTTTTTATACCAAGGATGAGTTTTCTTGAGATTTGGAAGAGTTTTCTTTTGACTGTAATAGTCCGGGTTATCTCTTAATTCGGGAAGGTGGCAGACAAGAGGACAAGCATTTATTGAGCACCGGTTCTGCTCGTACCAGGAAAAGCGGTCGGCCAACAAATAATTATATTGAGCACACAGCATAGACAGCCAATTGTCTATCTTCGCCTTTTGCTCTTTTGTTGGTTTTAACCGGTATTGGTACGCGATTATCATTGACTTGCTCTTTGGCTTATCGACCTACTATAATTATAGCAAGTGTGTCTACAAATAGTAATCCAAAATGAAAGATAAAAAAATAATAATCAGGATTACCGATTTTGAAAAAAGACAGTTGATACAAGAAGAACAGCGGCGCGGGATGACTCAATCAGAATTAATTAGGAGCTTGATAGCTCGCTTCCCTGTTCCGAGAGATCCTGTGCAAAATTCATCCCACACTCAATGCGCAGCATGAGTGTGGGATGAATTTTGCCGGAAAGCTAACCACGATCATATATCGCCCAATTCCTTCAATGTTTGAATGTCTTGTTGAAAATCTTCACGGTCATAATTGATACAAATTCTCCGATTAGAGAGTGCTTGTTGAAACTCAATTAGGTGCATCCCAGCTAGCTCACGGGCTTTACCAATACTAATTCTTTTCTGTTTATATAGCATAATGGCAATCTCAAGCTTCAAATCGGCTGCC
>NZ_JAAHHX010000697.1:0-1472 GCF_010672065.1 Moorena sp. SIO4A1
CGTTCTGGGATGAATGTCCATCTGGAGTTCAAAGTAGGCACACTCTTAAATGCTTTGGTGGTACCGACAGTGGCAATTGTCCGCCAGGAGAATGCTACAGGTGTGTTTGTAGCAGGAGAAAATAATAAAGCTATCTTCACTCCCATAGTGACTGGCGTTACTGCTAATCACAAAACAGAAGTCAAATCAGGTTTGCAGGGAACCGAAAGAGTGTTTATCAACTTCCCAGAAGGGTTCCGACCGCAATCTATTACCCCACCTCCTTTTCCCGGTTCACGTTCACGTTCACGTTAATTACAAGGTGTGCAAAAATGGCTACACCAGTTCAGATTCGCTTTAGTACAGCATCCACTGTAGAAGTCTTAGTCATGGCGCTGGAGGCTTTGTGGAGTAACAGATTACGCACAGGGCTGACCATGCTGGGTGTCATTATTGGGATTGCCTCGGTAATTGCTATTACTTCCCTTGGTCAGGGAGTGCAAAAGGCAACCGAGCAGCAATTACAGGGTTTGGGTACAAATGTCATGCTGGTGTTCCCTGATACTCCCAGAAATAGTCGCATCAATCTAGGTAGTACTGGTAGGGGAACACGTTTAAATTGGGAGGATGCACGGGCAATTAAAGAACAGGTGACTACGGCTAGTGCGGTGTCTGCATTCTTGCAAAAGCCTAATGTCTCCGTAGTCTATGGTGGCAAGAATATATTAACTACTGTCATCGGTACGGATTTGAGTTACCCGGAGGTCAAGAACATCTATCCCCAGTCGGGGCAATTTTTTAATCAGGATGATTTGCTGTCTAGTAAGTCAGTGGTTGTTCTTGGTTCTAAGTTACGGGAACAACTGTTTGAACCGGGGGCAAATCCAGTTGGTGCCAATATCCGCATTCAGGGAGAGCGTTACATCGTTATTGGTGTTATGGAATCTAAGGGTGCGGTAGGAAGAATAGACCAAGATAATCAAATATATATTCCCTTGACGAATATGTCGGCGCGACTTATTGGTAATAATGCCCTAGCCGGGATTGCCATCACTGGGTTGTGGTTGAAAGCCTCTGATGAGTGGAGTTTAAGTGCAGCTCAATTTCAAGTTACCAATCTCTTGCGCTTGCGCCATAATATTTATCCACCCCAAGCCGATAATTTTAGAATCATTAACCAAACAGACATGATCAATACCTTAAATAATGTGGTGGGTTTATTTACGGTAATGGTGGGAGCAGTTGCTGGAATTTCTTTAGTTGTTGGCGGAATTGGTATTGCCAATATTATGTTGGCTTCTGTTGTGGAACGAAGGCGAGAAATTGGCATTCGTAAAGCACTAGGAGCTACCAAAACAGCAATTCTCAAGCAATTTTTAGCAGAAGCTGTCGTGGTTTCTGGTGTGGGGGGAGTGATTGGCATGGGATTCGGAATAGCCTTGGCTTTCAGTGCAGCCACTATTTTCCAATTTCCGTTTGTGGTTTCTCTGTGG
>NZ_JAAHHX010000698.1:0-1472 GCF_010672065.1 Moorena sp. SIO4A1
TCGAGGGCGAGGCTGAGATCGACGAATCACCAGATGGCGCCTCAACGACGGCCATCGGCGTTGATGTGTCGCTCCAACAAGACCGAGTACCGACAGACCTCGGACCAGATCTGTTCTTCGAGCGATTGGTGGAAAAGGCGACAGGCCAAATGCCGGTAACGGTGTATCCGGAGGTCAGACGACGCCGTATCGAGGCCGCTGCCTCCGATACCTGACTGCGGATTCTTGGCTACAGGTCGTTCCAGTCCGGTGCGCCGGTTGCCCGCCGCCAATCAAAGTCGCCGCAGCTCGGCCGCTCGGCGTCGGTCCTTCGGTCGCCCGACGGCCTCGCACATGGCAATGAGATCGCTCAGCGAGACGTAGCGCACAGTCACACCATCGATGGTTGCGGTGTCGGCCCGAGCGATAAAGCTCTCGACGTCGAGATCTGCCCACGGCAGCGCCGGGGTGCAACAGTCGCCGGCAGAACTCACCGTGCGAAACAGCACCTTGGGCAGCCGGAAGGTCTCCGCTCCGCCGGCGAGCAAGGCGCCATCGTCATCCAATAGGTCGGCCCCGGCGGCGGCAAAGCCGGCAGCGATTGCGGGAGCATCCGGCTCCCGGCCCGACCAGAGCAGGTCGAGATCGCCGGTCAGTTCGGTCGAGCCATGGAGAATCCCGGCAACCTGGCCCATGACAACGACCTCGGCCCCGCACTCGTCGAGGCAACGCAGCAGCGGTGATTGGCGTAGGGTTACAACGGTGCCCAGAGTTAGATGATGAGTTCTGGGAGAGTTTGCGCTCCTTGGCAACCAACTACACAGAAGGTAATCTAGGGTTTGTGTTAGCAACCCCCGAATCACCAATTGAGTTAGCTCACCACACCGGTCACAGTTCACCTTTTTTCAACATTTTCGGCTACACCACCACTCTAGGACCGCTCAAAGAGCCAGAAGCCCGGGAATTGATAGCTAGCTCCCCCATTTCCTTCCCTGTTGAGGACAGAGAATGGATTCTGAACCAAAGTGGACGCTGGCCACTGCTACTGCAAATCCTCTGTCGAGAACGCCTTTTCACCATAGAAGATAACGAAACCGATGATCAATGGCGAGAAGAGGGACTAAGACAGATAAAACCATTTCGATACTTATTATAGGGGTCATCACTTCACTTAACTGTTCCCTGCAATTCCTACACTGATTGATTTATACAGCACTCCAGATTACTGCTGATTGGAGTGCAACTGGCTCAAGAATAAAAATTCAAACTGAAAGCGAAAGTAATTGAATGAAAACAACACTAGAGACCTCTATTGTGGGAATTTATGATCTTGGCAGTGACATTGTCGGTGCTGGCTTCTTAGTGTCTAAGAGGTATGTATTCACCACTTCCTCTGTGATTATGAGGGCTCTAGATATCAAATACAATGCAGATAATTTGCCTGAGCAGCCAATCTACATCGATTTTTCCCTACTAAGACCAAAAAAGAGAGA
>NZ_JAAHHX010000699.1:0-1468 GCF_010672065.1 Moorena sp. SIO4A1
TACAGTGTCAAACAGATGTGCGATCGCTTCCGGTGCGGGGACAGGTTACTCAAGAGGATGCGCACTGAGCCAAACTTCAGCCAGTGGAGTCGCTCTCGAGATCCCGAGGGCATCACTTGGGAGTATCGGCAAGGAAAATATTTTCCTTTAGTTGATCAGCTTAATCAGGTTAATCAAGAATCATCAGCCACCTCTGAACCTGAAATAGAGGATACTACTCCCACTACTAATGGGTCATCCCAGGGTTTTTTAGTAAAACCCTACAGTGTCAAACAGATCTGCGATCGCTTCCGTTGTGGGGACAGATTACTCAAGAGGATGCGCACTGAGCCCAACTTCAGCCAGTGGAGTCGCTCTCGGGATCCCGAGGGCATCACTTGGGAGTATCGGAAAGGAAAATATTTTCCTTTAGTTGATCAGCTTAATCAGGTTAATCAAGAATCATCAGACACCTTTGAACCTGATAGCGATGAGACTACTCCCACTACTAATGGGTTATCGCAAGGTTTTTTAGTAAAACCCTACAGTGTCAAACAGATGTGCGATCGCTTCCGGTGCGGGGATAGGTTACTCAAGAGGATGCGCACTGAGCCCAACTTCAGCCAGTGGAGTCGCTCTCGGGATCCCGAGGGCATCACTTGGGAGTATCGGCAAGGAAAATACTTTCCTTTAGTTGATCAGCTTAATCAGGTTAATCAAGAATCATCAGACACCTTTGAACCTGAGATAGAAGAGACTATTCCCACTACTAATGGGTCATCCCAGAGTATTTCAGTAGAACCCTACAGTGTCAAACAGATGTGCGATCGCTTCCGTTGTGGGGACAGGTTACTCAAGAGGATGCGCACTGAGCCCAACTTCAGCCAGTGGAGTCGCTCTCGGGATCCCGAGGGCATCACTTGGGAGTATCGGCAAGGAAAATACTTTCCTTTACTTAATCACCAATAGTTCATTAATCTCAAACCAAGTCAGCAGATGCGCGCTTCGTAGCGCCGACGCTACGAAGCGCGCATCTGCTTTATTATTTCTGGGATACGAGAAAGTTTGGTCTTTCCCAACTTGGGGTATCTTCGAGTCTGTTCTGCCTCTTCCCCTTCTCCAGTTTCTAGTCAGGGAAAGTGGTTAGTGATTTTTCCTTTCCCTGGGCTAGCTGCTACGCTCGACCTAACCTTTAGCTGCCATAGATAACATCAGGTCAATCATGCGGTTAGAGTAACCCCACTCATTGTCGTACCAACAGACAACTTTAAAGAAATTAGAATTAAGTTCCATTCCCGCTCCAGCATCGAAAATGCTTGAATGAGGGTCGCCTTGAAAATCGGTGGACACCACTGGCTCCTCTGTATAGCCCAAAATTCCTTTCATCGCCCCAACTGACGCTGCCTTCATTGCTGCACAAATCTCTGGGTAGCTGGTTGCCTTTTGAGTCCTGAAGGTCAAATCTACCACTGATACATCCGGTGTTGGA